>NZ_KB891250.1 GCF_000373365.1 Parafrankia discariae | reverse complement strand
GAACAGTGCGACCCGATCGGACTGCGACGCCATCGACACCTCATACGGAGAGTGATGCCGCAGATACTCCCACTCCGGGTGCCGGCCCAGGACGGCCATCACCACGCCCATGCCACACCGCGGGCCACTCCGAGGCCACGCCCACCACGTCGCTCGACCACACCGCCAGGTGGTCCCCAAACTCACCTACATTCGATCTTGACCCGAAGATCGAATGGTCCCCGTTCTCACCTACATCTGGTCCCCGTTCTCACTTGCAAAGCCATGCACCCCGACGATCCGCCCGAGGTCTCCCCGGGCACTGTGCCGTCGGTCCTCCTCGACGTGCCGGCGGACATCACCCGGGCCGCGGTCTCGCTCACCATGGCCGGGGTCCTCGACCGCTACCCGGGGATCCGCTGGATCCTCCCCTACGGCGGTGGCGCGTTCCCGTACCTCGCCGGGCGGCTCCTCCTCGGCCGCGGGCTGGGCTACGGCGCCGACCCGGCAACGGTGCGGGCCGCGCTGGGGCGGTTCTCCTACGACACCGCCGGGCCCATGTCCCCCTACGCCACCCCCACCCTGCTCGCCGCCACGGGGGCCGGGCGGATTCTTTACGGCTCGGACTCCCACACCCTGCCTCCGGCCGCCGTCACGGACGGCCTCACCCTGCTGCGCGCCGACCCGGCGCTGGACGCCGGTAGCGGGGTGGCGATCGCCCGCGGCAACGCGCTGCACCTGTTCCCCACCCTCCACCGTCGACTCGCCCAGCGCCGGTCCTAACCCGGGGGAGGGAATCACCTCACCCGAGACCCGATCAGGGCCCGCCACCACCACGCCCGCCGCATAACCCGCCAGCGGCAACCACACCGAAAGAGATCGTCCCCATGACCCTGCCCACCCGCGACAGTTCCCCCGACGCCCTGCACGCGGCGATGGTCCGCCGACTCGCCCGCTCCGGGAACGTCCTCACCGATGCCGTCGCCGAGGCGATGGCCGCCGTGCCCCGCCACCTGTTCCTGCCCGACACACCGCCGCGGATGGCCTACTCCGAGCAGGACATCATCACCAAACGTGTCACCGCCGACGGCCCGGCGCTGAGCTGGGCCTCAGCGCCCGGGACCATCGCCACAACACTCGAGCAACTCATCGTGCTTCCCGGCCAGAACGTTCTCGAGGTCGGCACCGGCACCGGGTACACCACCGCTCTCCTCGCCCATCTGACCGGCATGGGCGGACATGTCACCACCCTCGACATCGACCCCGACATCACCGCGGCGGCCCGCGACGTCCTCACCGCCACCGGCCACACCACGATCACCGCGCTCACCGGTGATGGCCGGCACGGCCACCCCGACGCCGCGCCCTACCAGCGGATCGTCGCCGCCGGCACCTGGGACATCCCGGCGGCCTGGTGGGACCAGCTCGCCCGCGGCGGCCGTCTCGTCGTCCCCCTACGCCTGCGCGGCGCGAGTTACAGCATCGGATTCGCCCACCGGGGCGACCGCATGGTCTCCGACACCATCGAACCCACCGGCCTCACACCCATGATCAGCGGTGAAGGAGAACGGACCGCGTCCATCCACCAGGACACCCTCGTCTGCCTGGTCTGGGATCACGACCAGCCGATCAGCAGCGCCGCCCTGAGCGGAGTCCTGCACCGTGACCGGGCGGTCGCGGTCTCCGGTGTCACGCTGGGCCGCAACACCCCGGTGGACGGTATCTGGCTCCGCCTCGCCGCGACCGAAGCGGGCTGCTGCCGTATCACCGCCCGAGGGCCCGCCGTCACCTCACAGCTGTGCACACCCGCGATCCCATCGGGGAGCCCCGCTCTCGTCGAGGAAGACTCCCTGGCCTACCTCACCCTCACCCGCGAGCGGTACGGGTACGCCCATGTCCTGGGCGCCATCGGGCACGGCCCGAAACGCCACCAGCTCACCGACAGGATCATCGCCGCGATCCACGCCTGGGATCGGGACCGCACCGCAGCACCCACGATCACCCTGCACCGCGGAACACCCAACACCACCCGAACCCGGATAATCACCAAAGGTGAGAACCGTCTGACGATCACCCCCTGACCTCGGCGCCGACCAAGGCGCAGCACGACCAACGCAAGCAACGAAGAAACCTCGGTGTCCCACCGGCCGGATCATCATCGGCCCGCCACAGCCCGCTCCGTGACGGCGTGTCCGCGCTGGGCGCGATCCCGGCCAGGGACAACCGCCTGCACATGGCCTCCCGATCAGCCCAGGTCCCTGAGCGCGACCAGGAGAGCGAGGCAGGAAGATGACGGTCCGTCGCGCCACGGAGCTTCGAGCACCCTGACCAGGACAGATTATTGATCCTCTGGGTTAAAACAATTTTGCAGGAACCTGCCATGCACTTGCATCGGCACGAGAAGACGCCCTCGGACCACCCCAGGGCCGTTACGTTGAGTCACCACCCGGCCTCACCGGACCGATCTGGCTACCCCGGAGCAAACGTCGGCGACACCACGCGATCGACAGATCGTTGCGTCGCTGGGGTCACGGAAGGCCAGGAACCTGACCAGCGGTTTTCCGTCTCCACGATCGCCGTCGGTCGCGGATCGGCCGCCGGGACCGACCGCCTGGCCGCAGCCCCTTGGCCTCCCGCCCGACCTTCACCCTTGAGACGATCGGACACTCAGAGTAGCTAGCCGTGGTTGCTTCGGCGCAGCCTAGACCGTTCCGCCCACCGTGTCTCCTGTGAGATTTACACCCCTTGTCCTTACTTGGCGTAGAGGGTCTATAACTCTCACACCTTGAGGGGGTCACTTAAGCGATGGGCACGGTTCAGATGGGTAACGGAACGTGAGGCGGCACGGATGGTCGCTCGGCGGCACGGTCGCCCTGCTGGCCCTGCTCGCAACCAGCGCCTGCGCCGACGGCACCAGCGACGCACCAGCGTCGGCCCGGCCCTCGCCCTCCCCAGCCAGCCCCACGGCGTCGTTGACCGCGGCCCAGGTCGCCGAGCGCGACGCGCTCGCCGCCTACCGGGGCATGTGGGAAGACTGGGTTGCCGTCGCGGAGACGTCCGATTATGAGAGTCCCAGGATGGCTCGGCATGCGAGTGGAAGCGCTCTGACGCTTGCCTATCGGGCGGTGTATACGAACTGGCAGAACGGGGTTGTTTCTAAGGGCTCCCCAGGGCTAAACCCTCGCATCACGGCAGCGGATCCTGCGGACCGACCGGAGCGGGTTACTGTGGTCGACTGCGTCGACACCACGCATTGGCTCAATTACAAGCCTGATGGCTCATTACAGGACGACGTACCGGGTGGGCGAAGCCAGTCGCAGGCGCTCGTTCTTTTTCGTGATGACGCTTGGAAAGTTGACCAGTTGGTCTTGCAGGACAAAGGAACATGCTGAAGGTCTCCTTCGCAATGCTAGGTGTGTCGATGTTTCTGATCGTTGTCGGTGCCGCTGCTCCGGCTCAGGCGGACGACTCGCTCCTTGGTGCCCGCTGCAGGCAGGCGGATAGATCATGTGATGTGTGGGCTGGCAGCCAAGGTCACGAACCCGGCGAGGTGTACCGTCAGCCGACGTACACGGTGCCCTCTGCGAGCAGTTCGGATGACTCGGCAGGATGCGATATTCCGGGAGTGGGCCCGGTTCCGTGTGTCGACCCTGAGCTGGGTTGGCTCGCCGCCGATTCCTGCTATTACCGGCATGCGCAGAATTTCACCCCACCTCAGTTCCTAACCCCGGAGGAGATTCCAGGAGTTCCTGGTTCCTGGTACGAACGGAAATGCGTTGGGATCAGTGGTAGCGGGGCGGTGGTGTGGCGGCCGGATGGGGTGATGGGGGCGGTGGTTCCGCCGTCGCCGGAGGTGGTGGCGCAGCGGGCCGTGAGCCAGCTGGTATTGCCGTCTCCGGTGGTGAAGGTGTCTCCCGGCCTGGATGTGGTGCAGATGGTGGGGGTTCCGGTGTGGTTGTGGATTTCGGGTGGGTGGGGGCCGGTGTCGGCGACGGCGGCGGTGCCGGGGGTGTCGGTGACGGCGACGGCGCGGCCGGTGTCGGTGTTGTGGGATTTCGGGGCGGGTGGGCAGGTCCGCTGTGCGGGCCCGGGGCGGGCGTTTCGGCCGGGTGTGGATGATCCGGCAGCCGGATCGGAGTGCTCGATCGCGTTCGCTCGTGGTTCGGCGGGTCAGCCGGGGGGCCAGTTCTCGTTGACGGTGACGGTGACCTGGCAGGTGGGCTGGGCGGGTGCGGGTCAGACCGGTGAAGCCGCGGGGCTGACATCCCAGACAGTCGCGTCGGTCGCGGTCGGGGAGGCACAGGGCCTGGTGCTGTCGGGGGCTCGACGGTGAGCGCGGCGGGGCGGGCGCGGCGTCGTGGGGATGTGCGTGGGCCGGTGCGGGAGGGGTCGCGGGGTGGGGCGGCGCGGCGGGCGCTGGTCGGGGTGCTGCTGGTCGCGCTGTCCGTCGCCGCCTTCCTCGTCATCAGCGGTGAGAGGGAGGGCCGGCGGGAGGTGCTGGTCGTGGCCCGTGATGTCCCGGCGGGCCGGGTGCTGACGGTGCAGGATCTGCGCCCGGTGTCGGTAGGTGCCGGGGCTGGGGTGGATGTGGTGGCCGCGGACGCGGTGGATGCGGTGGTGGGCCGGGTGGCGGTGGTGCCGCTGGTCGCGGGCAGCCTGCTACCCGCGGGTGCGGTCGGTGACCGGTCGCGGGTGCCACCGGCGGGGCAGGCAGTGGTCGGCGCCGCGTTGAAGGCGGGCCAGTTCCCGCCGGGGCTGATCCGCGGCGATGGGGTGTCGGTCATCCTCACCCCGGGGTCGACGAGCGCGGCTGACCCGACGGTTGCCGCACCCGCATCGGGCTCACCGGCGCGGTCGGTGCCAGGGCTGGTCGTGACGGTCCAGGGCGATGAGGCGGACCCGGCCGGGGCTGGTGGGGTGGTGGTGTCGCTGCAGATCGCGGAAGGGGACGCCGAGACGGTGGCGGAAGCCGCAGCAGCCGGGCGGGTCGCGCTCGTAGTTCAGGCGGTGTCCCGGTGAGTGGGCTGGGTTTGGTCGCGGTGGGGTCGGTGAAAGGCTCGCCGGGAGTGACGACGACGGCGCTCGCGCTGGCAGCGGTCTGGCCGACCGGCGTCGCGGATGTCGATCCGCTGTTGGTGGAGGCCGACCCGTCCGGTGGGGATGTGGCGGGCTGGTATCAGCGGCGGGGTTACCCGGGCCTGTTGAGTTGGGCGGCTGCCGCCCGCGGCGGAGCGGCCCCGGTGGGCGCGCACGTGTGGGAGCTCGCCGGTGGGGTGGGGCTGGTGGCGGCGCCGGTCGAGGCGGGTTCCGCCCGCGGAGCGGTCGCGGCCCTCGCCCAGACCGGGTCAGTGCCCGCGGCGGCGTCGGCCCGGCTGATCGTGGCGGACTGCGGCCGGCTCGACCCCGGCTCGGCCGCGTTGCCGATCGCCGGGGCGGGCGGGGTGCTGGCGGTGCTGGCGCGCCCGGTGCCCGCCGAGCTGGCCCGGGTGGCGGCGCGGGCCCGGGAACTGACCGGTGCGGGCCGCCGAGACTGTGTCCTGATCCTCGCCGGTGAACCGGCCTGGCCTACCGGACGGGTCGAGGACGCTGTCGGGCTGCCCGTGGTCGGGGTGTTGCCGCATCATCCACGGGCCGCGGCCAGCGTGGCCGGGGGCCGGTTCGGCAGGGGTGCCCGCCGCTCCCAGCTGCTGCGCGCCGCCGCAGGCATCGCCATCGCGCTCGATCGCCGGCTCGCCGCCCGGCCGGCGGGCCCATCGAGGGCTCTCACCGCACCGCCCATGATCGCGTCGCCGGGTCCACTGCCGCCGACGACGGGTGTCCACCTGCCTCCTCTGCCTCGCTCGACGTTCACCCTCGCGCGGCCAGGTGGGCGGGCCGCAGTGCCCGGGTGGGTTCCGACGATCCCTGACCCAGCCGGGGCATCCCCGGCACACCACCGGGAAGGCCCGTGATGACCGACGATGTAGAGGCGCTGGCGGCGCGGGTCCGGGTGCAGGTCGGGGCGGTGCTGTCCGCGCGGCTGCAAGCCCGAGAAGACCAGGGCCTCCCGCCGCTGGGCAGGGCGGATCAGCGGGCACTCACCTCCGAGCTGATCGCGGCGGTGTTGGCGCGGCACGCCCAGACCCAGCTCGCCGACGGCGGGCAGCTGCTGTCGGCCCACGTCGAAGAACACATCAGCCGAACCGTCCTCGACAGCCTTTACGGGCTGGGCGGGCTGCAACCGCTCCTCGACGATCCGAGCATCGAGAACATCTCGGTGAACGGCTGCGATGTGGTGTGGGTGCGCCGCTTCGACGGCCGCCGTGAACGCCTGCCCGCGGTGGCCCGCTCGGATGCCGAACTCGTCGAACTGGTCCGCACGGTCGTGGCACGCGCCGGGGTGGAGGAACGCCGCTGGGACCGGGCCTCCCCGGAGGTGTCCTGCCAACTGGCCGACGGCTCCCGGTTGCACGCGTTGATGGCGGTGGCGCACCGGCCGGTGGTATCGATCCGCCGCCACCGCTACCAGCAGATCACCCTGGATCAGCTCGTCACCGACCTCGGGATGCTCAACGCCGAGCTGCGGCATTTCCTGAACCGGCTGGTCCTGGGCCGACGGAACCTGCTCATCGCGGGCGGGACCGGCATCGGAAAGACCACCTTCCTGCGCGCACTCGCCGCGGACATCCCCTACACCGAGCGGATCATCACGATCGAGGACAGCTACGAACTGGGCCTGGACCGCGACGGCCAGCACGGCGACGTCGTCGCCCTCCAAGCCCGCCAACCCAACATCGAAGGCGAAGGCGAGATCAGCCAGGCTGACCTCGCCCGCTCCGCGCTACGGATGAGCCCCGACCGGGTGATCGTCGGAGAAGTCCGCGGCGCCGAGGTCATTCCGATGCTCAACGCGATGAGTATGGGCGTCGACGGGTCGATGGCCACCCTCCACGCCTCCTCCTCCGGCGCGGTCTTCCTCAAACTCGCCGCCTACGCCGCGCAGGCCACCGAACGACTCAGCATGGAAGCCACCATGCTGCTCGCGGCGAGCGCGGTGCATTTCGTCATCCACCTCGACTACACCCCCAACGGGCGGCGGGTCGTCTCCAGCGTCCGTGAGGTCGTCGGCGCCGACGGCATGATCATCACGACGAATGAGGTGTGGCGCCCCGGCCCCGACCGCGCCGCCGTCCCCGGCGCACCGCTGCGCCCCGACACCACAGCCCTGCTCGCCCGCGTCGATGACCACCGCTCGTCGCACGCCCCCAGGGCTGGCAGCGGCCCGGAGGGTGGCTGGTCGCCGTGGTGAACGCGGATGCCGGGGTGGTGCTCGCGGTCAGCTGCGGGACCGGCTGCGGGATCGGCCTGTGGCTGGCCGGGGCCGGCACCGCCCCGTTCACCACGGCGATCCGGGCGTGGGCGGGCCGGCGAATCGGGGGCCTGTCCCGTCAGGCCCGCGCCGCCCGCGCCCTCGGCGCCCTCACCGCCGCGCTCACGGTCGGGCTGCTCACAGGCTGGCCGGTGGCCGCCGCCCTCGCGGCGCTGGCGGTGCTCATCCTGCCAGGGCTGCTCACCTCCGGCCGGGCCGAGCAGGCCCAGACCGACCGGGTCGAGGCGATCGCGGTGTGGACGGAGATGCTGCGCGACACCCTCGCCGGCGCCGCCGGACTCGAACAAGCCATCCGCGCCACCGCACCGATCACCCCGGCCCCCATCCGCGCCGAAGTCGTGCAGCTCGCCACCGCCCTCGACGCCGGCACCCGCCTACCCGACGCGCTCGCCGTGTTCGCGGACGCGGTCGATGACCCGACCGCGGACCTGGTGGTCGCGGCGCTGGTGATGGCCGCGACCCGCCAAGCCCGCAACCTCGCCGACCTGCTGGGCCGGCTCGCCGCCGCCGCCCGTGACCAGACCGCGCTGCGGCTGCGCACCGCGGCGTCACGCGCCCGGATCCGTACCTCCACCCGGGTCATCGCCACCACCACCCTGGCCATGGCCTTCGGGCTTGTCGTGCTCTCCCCGGCGTTCGTCGAGCCCTACGATGATGCTGCCGGTCAACTGGTCCTGCTCGGTGTGGCCGGGCTGTTCGCCGCCGGCCTGACGTGGCTTTCCCGGATGGGCCGCACTCCGACCTCCGGAAGAATCCTCACCCGCCTGCCCGCGCGGAGCCGGCCATGACCGGCCTCCCGCTCGCCTGCGGCATCGCCACCGGGATCGGCCTGTGGCTGCTGTGGACCGCCCTGCGCCCCAGCAAACCCGACCTGCACCAGCTCATCGCCGACCTGCACCCCACCCCACCCACCCCCGACCAGCCAGCGACACCCGCGGGCAGGTGGGCCGCCCGCGCGGGACGTCCCCTCGCCCGCCGGCTCACCCCCGGCCAGTTCATCCCGGCCAGCATCAGCCGCGACATTGTCTCGCTTGACCGGGATCCCGCCACCCACCTCGCCGAGAAGATCAGCAGCGGGGTGGTCGGGTTCTTCCTGCTCCTCTTCCTGGCCGTCGTCCTCGCCGTCGGTGGGGTGAGGCTGCCCGTGGTGCTGCCGGCGGCGGGGGCGCTCGTCCTCGCCGCCGTCGGGTTCCTCGCACCGGATCTGGCCGTCCGCGCCGACGCCGCGGCCCATCGCCGAGCCCTACGCGCCGCCTTCTCCGCCTTCCTCGATCTGGTGGTGATCGCGTTGGCGGGCGGGGCCGGAGTCGAGCAGGCCCTCGATGACGCGGCGTCCATCGGCACCGGCCCCGCCTACACCCAGCTGCGCCGCGCTGTGGACACCGCCGTCCTCACCGGCACCCCGATCTGGACCACCCTGGCCGACCTCGGACACCGCCACACCATCCCCGACATCGTCGAGACCGCCGCCAGCGTGGAACTCGCTGGCGGGGAAGGCGCGAAGATCCGCGCCTCCCTCGCCGCCAAAGCCACCTCCATCCGCCTACGCGCCCTCACCGACGCCGACGCGGACGCCGCCGCGGCCACCGAACGCATGTCGCTACCCGTCGCCCTGCTCTTCCTCGGCTTCCTGCTCCTGATCGGCTACCCCGCCGTCGCCCGCGTCATGACCAGCCTGTGAGACGTCCGTGGGTTCGCCTATTCCGATTCCGACCCCGCCCGGAAGGATCCCTCCCGCCGTGCCTCGACTCCGCCGCGCCGGCCCCCGCGCCACCAACCGCAGCCCAGCAGCGGCAGCCACCGCCATGCTGCTCAGCCTGATCACCCTCACCTACGCCCGATTGCACGCATGGGAGACCAGGGCCCGTGAGGACGAGCGGGACGGCGGCTACAGCACCGAGACCGTCATCGTCACCGCGCTGCTGGTCGTCCTCGCGCTCGCCGTCATCGGGATCATCGGCCGGGCGCTGATCGACAAGGCCAACAGCATCGACCTATGATCACCAGCCTCGTCTCACACCCCCCACGGTCCACACGGCAGCGGCAAGCAGCCCGCACCCGGCGAGATACCCGCAGACCGGCATGCCAGCGCAACCCACATCCCGGCACCTCCCGCGTCCCCAACCGTGCCAAGGCAGCCCCGGCGTCCATGTCCCGCACCCGGGGGCCACAGAACCTGGCCCGCCGTCGGGAGTCCCGTGACGGCGGGGCGGTCAGCGTCGAGTTGGTCATCGCCACACCACTGCTGATCACCATGCTGCTGGTCGTCATCCAGTACGCCCTGTGGGCGCACGCCAGCCATGTGGCAGCCACCGCCGCCCGCCGCGGCGCGGACGCCGCCCGCGCCTACGGCGCCACCCCCACCGCCGGACCCGACGCCGCGCAGATCATCCTCGACCAGCTCGGCGACACCGTCCTCACCGACACACACATCCAGCTCGACACCCGACCCGAGACCATCACCATCACCATCACCGGGACCGCGATCAGCCTGCTACCCGGCATCTCCCTGCCGGTGACCGGTCACGCCACCGGCACTCGCGAGCGGTTCACATGAACCGTATTTTCTGGCTCTCCGGCCGGCCGCCACACGGCGAACCCGTCCAACCGGACGCGGACGGCGACGCGGGGTCGGCCGCGATCGAACTCACCCTGCTCGCACCGCTGATCATCCTGCTGTTACTGCTCATCGTCTACGCCGGGCGGGCGGTCAACGCCCGCGGCCAGGTCGACACCGCCGCGCACACCGCCGCCCGTGCCGCGAGTATCGCCCGCAGCCCCGCGCAGGCCGTCGCCGCCGCCGAGCAGGCCGTCGCTCCTGACCCCGCTGGAAGCGACGGCCCGTGCACCGCCCTGACCGTGCAGGTGGACACCAGCCAGTTCCGCCCTGGGGGTGTGGTCCGCGCCACCGTGGAGTGTCGGCTCGACCAGTCCGACCTCGCGGCCGGCTTGCCGATCCCCGGCCAGCGCACCCTCACCACCACCGCGAGCGCACCCATCGACGTCTACCGCGGGATCACCGTGACGGCGGCATTCTGGCCACCGGCTGGCACCGGCAAGTCCCTCCTGAGGGAGGTCGTGTGAGCCGACCTCCTCACGCCGCCGGCCGCCAGATCCGGGATCTGCTCCTCGCGTCGCGGTCGCTCGTCGCCGCGGTGCTCGCAGTGGTCCTCCTCGCCGGCGTGGCGTCCTGCGCCACACCCTCCCGGGTGGGGCGGGAGCAGCCCAGCTCCCCACCCTCCGCGCGATTGTTCGACCTCGATGCGCAGGGGCGTGTGCTTCTGGCCCGCGCAGCCGAGATCACGCGAAACGGTGTCCCGCTGGGGTTCCCGCACACCACCACCGGGGCGGTGTCGGCCGCGGTGGGCTGGATCTCGCTGCTGATGCCCCGCAGCGACGCCGACCAGACCGACATCTTCGCGACGATCGCCACCCCGGACTACCTGCAACGCACCGAAGGCGTCGTCGACGACGGCTACCAGCCCCCCGACCTGCCCGCGGGCAGCGCCCTGTTCTTCCGCCCGCTGGGCACCCAGGTCCTGACCACCCAGCCCGACCACACCACGATCGCTCTTCTCTACGCCAGCCGCGTCTCCGGCGACCACACACCCTCCGCGCCCCTCGTCGCGTCGGTGACCTGGGAACTGCTCTGGACCGGAGACGACTGGCGCCTCGACAACATCCACCCCACCCCGGCCTCCGCCCGGCTACGGGTACCGTCCTCCGACAGCCCAGCCGCGGTCACCACGGCCGGCTGGGACCGGTTCCGCCGTGCCTGACCGCACCCGGGACACCGGGACGGTGACAGCGTTCTTCCTCGTGCTCACCATCGCCCTGCTCGGGGTGACCGGCCTGGTCGTGGACGGCGGGATCGCGCTGGACCGCAAATCGGCCGCGGTCAGCCTCGCCGCCGAAGCCGCCCGCGCCGGCGCGCAAGCCCTGGACCTGGCCGACTACCGGGCCAGCGGGATCGTGCACCTCGACCCGGCCGCCGCCCGGCGCCGCGCCGAGCAGTACCTCGCCGGCAGCGGCGCGCAGGGGACCGTCACCGCAACGGCCACCACGGTGACGGTGCAGGTCACCGTCACCGTCCCCACCCAGCTCCTGGGCATCGTCGGCGTCGACACGCTCACCGTCACCGGCCACGCCAGCGCCGCCCCCATCCATGGCGTCACCGCCCCCGCGAACCCGGCAGGCATCCCGTGAGCCGCCGGGCCCAACCACGCCGGGTCAGAGCGCTACACCGACTCGGGGGCCTACTGCGCGCCCTCGCCGGCCTCACCGCCGCCGGCACCGTCCTGGGCGCCGCACCCGCCGCGATGTGGCGCCTGATCGGCTGGCCTCTGCCCGACCACGCTCCAAACTGGGCGGAGATCGTCGACACCGCAAGCTCACCACTCACCCAGAACCTGATCCTCGGCCTGATCGGCGTCCTGTTCTGGTACACCTACACGCTGATCCTGCTGTCGGTCGCCGTGGAAGTCGTGGCCACCGCCGGCGGCTTCAGCCGGCCCCGGCTGCCCACCGCCGGGCCCGCCCAAGCGTTGGCCGCGGTCCTCGTCGGCATGATCCTCGCCGGCCTGCTCACCGCCACCACCCGCACCAGCACCCCCCCGCCCACAGCCACAGTCCTCACCGCCTACCCACGGCCCGCACCCGTCACCGCCACCGCCAACCCCACGCCGGCCACGGATCCCGCCACCATCGCACCGGCCGGGCCGACCTGCGCCGTCGCCCCCTACGACACCCTCTGGTCACTCGCCGAATACTGGTTGCACGGCGATGGGCTGCGCTGGCACGAGATCTGGACCTTGAACCAGGGCCGCGTCCAACCCGACGGCGCTGCTCTCACCAGCCCCGACCTGCTGCGCCCCGGCTGGATCCTGCGCCTTCCTCCCGACGCCCAACCCCCCACGGCACCGGCGACACCTGGCAGCACCATCCCGCCCCGTGCGGCCAGTCCCGCCACGCCACACGCAGCCAACCCGGTACCCCTGCCGCCGACGGCCACCGCGCCGTCCGCGCCGAATACCTCTCCACCCGTCCCTTCTGCTCCGGGGTGGACCCCGACCATCCCCGCGGACCCGCGCCCCTCCGCCCCCGGACCGGCCCCGCACACCATCCCGGCCCCGCACACCGACACACCCGCACCCCCCCTGGCCCCACCCGGCCAGGACCGGCCGATCCGGCTGCCCTCCGGTGCGGTTCTCCCCCTGGGCCTCATCACCGCGCTCGCCGCCGCTGTGGTCGCCGCCCGGCTCCTGCGCTCCCGCCGCCGCCGCGTGCCGACCCCACCCGGCCAGCCCACCCCCACCGACCCACCGCTACCCCTGGTCGTCCGCGAGATCCTGCGCGCCAGCCGACCACCCACCGCCGACGCCGACGCCGACGCCGACGGCGACGGCGACGGCGACCGGCAGGGCCCCGCACCGGTCGGCGACTCCGAACCCGCACCACCACCCACGCCGCGCACCCCGCCACAGCGCCCGCCCGCCGGCCCGTCGCTGGCATCCCGCCCGGCCGACACCAGCCCCGCCATGGCCGGGGATGTGGACGGGCCTCTCGCGGAACTGCTGCGCACCGGACGGCTCGACCTGCGCGGCCCGGCCGCCCCCGCCGCGGCCCGCGCCGTCATCCTGAGCGCCCTCGCCGACCACCACCGCGACCGGACCAGCTGGCCGGCACGGCTGATCGTCCCGCAGGATGTCGTCACCCTGCTCGACCTGTCCGGCCCGCTGCTCGACGCGCTCCCTCAGATCACCGTCACCGCCAGCACCGACGCCGCGCTCGACCTCGCTGACCGCGAGGCGCTGCGCCGCGCCCGGCTCACCGACGACATCGGCGCGACCAGCCTCGACGAGTTCCGCGCCGCGTTTCCCGACGAGATGATCCCCACCGTCCTGCTCCTCGCCGCCACCCCCAGCCTCCGCGACGGACGGCTCGCAGCCCTGACCCACAGCAGTGCCCACCTCGGCATCTACACCGTCACCCTCGACCTCACCGTCGACCCGGACGGCGACGATCAGCCACCGCTGCCCTGGCAGCTCACTCCCGCCCAAGCCAGCGACCTGCTGCACATCCTCACCGACGCCGCCGACCAGCCCACCCCCACCGCCGAACCCTCGCCCCCCGTCGAAACACCCGCCCACCTCCCGCCGCACCCGCCTCGGGTCGATGCCCTCCCCGCGCCCCCGACGGTGACGCCACCCTCCCCCGAACCGGGCCTATCACCCGCGACCGTGGCCCCACCGGCCGGTGAACCAGCCGCCACCAGCACAGCCGCACAACCCGCGGAACAGACCAGCCACCCCGACCAGCCAGGCAGGCGGGTGCGGCTGGTCCTGTTCGGCCGGCCCGCCGTGCACCTCGACAGCACGCCCCTCGCCAGCGGGCTGCGGACCCTCAGCCTGGAGATCGCCGCTCATCTCGCCGTCCACCCCGGCGGTGTCACCGGGGACCGGCTCGCCGCCGATCTCCTGCCCGACCAGGACCCGACCCGCGCCCGCAACCAGATCTACCGCGGTGTCGCCGCCCTGCGCGACACCCTGCGCACCGCCACCGGCGACCCCACCCTCACCCCCATCCTCAGTGGCAAGGCTGGCTACCGCCTCGACCCGGCCGTGGTCACCGTCGACCTGTGGGAGTTCGACACGGCGCTACACGCCGCCGGACACGCCCCCGACGACCCCGCCCGCATCACCGCACTCACCCGCGCCGCCGACCTCGCCACCAGCACACCGCTCGGGGACACCGCCTACGACTGGTCCACCCCGACCGTCACCGACCTGGAACACCGCGCGGTCGACGCGCTCGCCGACCTCGCCGACCTACACGCCGACGACCACCCCGAACAAGCCCTGGCCTACCTCGAACAGGCCCTCACCCTCGCACCCACGGTCGAGGACCTTTACCGGCATGTCATGCGTCTGCACGCCGCCCGAGCACGGCCCGACGCGGTGCGCCGCACCTACCAGCGCCTGCGCGACGCCCTCGACGCTCACGGCCTCGACGTCGATCCCACCCCCGAAACCCAGACACTGCTCGCCCGCCTCACCCGCACCCCACCCAAGCCCCCACCCACCCAGACCGGCCCCAGGCGCATCATCCGACCCGCCACCACCCCGCCGGCCGGAACACCCCAGTAGTTGACATGGAAATTTTTTCCCACACCAAAGAAAGGAGATTCACCGACGCCGACACAGTCGCCGAACGGCCAGGCAAAGATTTCCCGGTTTCCTTTACCGCCGTCTGGGCCTCCAGCCGTCCGGGGTGCACCACTGTCCCTGCCGGGTCCAGCGCACAAGGAACCAGCTCGGGGTGATCTTGTCATCGATGCAGGTCACGGGACACAAAGGCGACCAGTAGCACTACGGGCAGCGACTCCCTGCGGCGACGGTGGCGTCCGTCTCATCGTCACGGACCGGCGCACATCAGATGCGCTACGGTCACCTTGCCCATGAACGAAGCACGTGCATAACGGCCTTGTCCATCGCCATGACCCCCGGACGTTCGCCTCACACAGGTGCACGACACGGACCTTCTATTTGCTTGTAAGCAATGTTTACGGAGGCGGTGTGAGAATCTCCGAGCTGGGATTCGACAACTTGGACGAATTCTCCGAGCAGGTCTGGCGGACCGTGGCACGCCACCCCTACTGCGACGTCGACATGCTCGCCGAATGGCTCGACCGCCCCGAGCCCCTCATCGAAGCCGAAATCGACCGGCTCATCGACGCCGGCCTGCTCCGCCAGGTCGGCCGCCAGTGGGAACCCCAGGACCCCGTCAAAGTCCTCCAGGCCCGCCACGCCGAACAAGAGGCCGCCCTCGCCGCCGCACGCGCCAAGATGGCCGACGAACGGGCCCGGCTCTACCGATCCGGCCTCTTCGGGGACTACGTCACCGGCCGGCAACGCACCGGGACCAGCGCCGGCATCCAACTCCTGACCCGTGACGAGATCTTCCACCAGATGGCCGAACTCACCGCCCAGAGCACCAGCAGCGTGCGTTTCCTGCAGAACGGGCCGCCACCGCCCGGCCTCGGCGGCCACGTCCCCGATCTCCTGGCCACCGCCGCCGCCCGCGGCGTACAGATCACCAGCGTGTGGGCATCCCCCGCCCTCACCGCCGCGCAACACCGCCACCCCGCCCGGCGCCTACCCCCCATGGGACACATCCGCATCGCCCCCGCCGTCCCCATGCGCACCATGATCTGGGACACCACCGCCGCGCTCGTCCCCGTCCGTGACGACGACCTCGACCAAGGCGGCCTCGTCACCGTCGCCCCCACCCTGGTACGGGCGGTCACCGAGATGGTCACCCGGATCGAACAGGCCATCCCCACCCAACGCCACCCGGCCATAGCCGAGGAACCCGCCGCGCTCCGCCGCCAACGGGCACTGCTGCTGCTACTCGACCGCGGCTTCGACTACACCCGCGCCGCCCGCGAACTCGGCGTCTCCGACCGCACCGTCAAACGCGACGTCGCCGACCTCTGCCACCGCCTCGGCGCCAGCACCCCCTTCCAACTCGGCGCCGCCGCCACCCGCGCCGGCCTCCTCCACCACCGCCCCGCCTCCACCACGTCACCCCCACCACCCGGCGGGCAGCACACCCGGTCACACCAGCAGTGATCCCCCCGCCCCGCTGGACCCCCAGATACGCGGCCTCACCAGGTAAAAGTCCTCGCGAAGGTCCGGGCCCCGGTCCGGCCAGCCTCACCCGGGTCACACGGGAGCACCTGGCGCGGACCGAGGCCCCTCACGGACGCCGTCGTGTCACGACCGAGACCGCCACCAGACTGATCACCGTGAACAGCAGGAGCGCACCCCCCCAGCGTGGCTTCCATCTCGACACGGTCCCGCAACGACGGCGACCTGACCGGCGTCAGCTGGCTGGTGACGACCACGATGACCACCGTGAACGCGGCGACCAGCCCGAGCAGACGGATCACGATCGCCGGGTCGCCCGCCCTGCGGCGCAGCGCCTGGCCGGCTCGCTGGTGATCGTGGAGGTCGCCGTGTCTCGCGGCGCGGGAGGCGTGCCGCAGCCCCGCTTCGATGATCTCCCGTTCCCGCAGGAGCTTGCTCTGGGTGGCCTCGATCATGCCAGCGGGCAGAAGCCGGCTGGCAGCGTCAAGGGAGGCTCGTGCCTCGTGGAAGCGACCGCATCGCCGCAACCCGACCGCCAGACAGAACCGAACCTGATGATCCTCGGGAAAAGCCGTGACTGCCTCGGCCGCGTGCGCGCGCAGCAACTCCCCCTGCCCGGGGAACGGGGGCGCCACCACCAGCGCGTCCAGGCAGACCTCGACGACCTGCCGTGACCGCCCCGGCGCCGTCCACGCCTGCGCGAGCAGCCCGGTGGCATGCTCGGTAGTGATCTGACGGCTCCCGAACGCGGCGAACGCCCGCAATGCATCCAGCAACGGCTCGCTGTCATGGTGCGCGCCCGCGGCGACCGCCCACACCGACCCGTTCGGCTCCAGGAATTGGTGCAGCTCGTCAAAGTGCAGGTTCGACCGCAACTTGCCCGCGTGATAGGCGGTCGCGAACGCGGCGACCAGCGCCGAGCCGGGACCGTCCCGCACGATCCTGCCGGCCGCCACGGCCAGGTCATGCGCCGAGTCGACCGTGTCCCGGGTAAGGAAGGCATAGTCAAGCGCCCACCGCTGAACGATCTCGGCACGGTGCGCCGGCTCGACGTGTGCCTCCACCCAGCGCGCGCACGCCGCCGCGACCTGCACCGTCGGCTCGGCCCGCACCCGGCACTGCCAGTACCGGTACCCCAGGAGCAGCCACGGATCCGCGGCATCCACCGACCGGACCTGGACCGGAGGCTCCACCCCCGCCCCGACCAGAACAGCAGCCACGTCCTGACACACCCGGTCGATCTCCCGCGGGTCGGCACCGAGGGCCTGCGAGACCCGCGCCACGACCGCGCCGATGTCCATACACCCCGTCCTACCACAGCACTGTCACCAACCTGGCACAGATAGCAAAGAGCACGGCACCGGAGGCGAAGCCCTGACCAAAGTTCTCAAACCCGGCGGGGAACCCGAGCCCGGCGGAATGAGGCTGCACAATCAGGCACCCTCGCCCAGGCACTCCGGCCCGATATCGACGGGGGCCTCACTCCGGCCCGATGTCGACGGGGGCCACGGTGTAGCCGGACAGCACACAGGACCGGGCATACAGGTCAGCGGCCGTCGGGTCCGGGAAGCAGCCGAGGACCCCGATAGGCCGGTCAGCCGTGTTCAGCGCCACCACCGCCCAGTCGCCGCCCCGTGCCGGCCCGACCGGGACCACCACGAAGTCCAGGCCAGGCTGCGCGTGGGCCCAGCCCTCAGCAAGCTGCGGGCTGGTGAACCCGACCACCACCCGCACCACCCGATCACGCGCATCAAGAGTGACGACACCCCACCGGGCAGGGGCGATCTCGCAGGACACGGCACTCACCACGGGATCTCCCAACAAGGGATGGTCAGGCGGGGCGGAAGGGCGGCGCACCCTCAATCCCAGGTGATCATGATTTGGGCGGAAGGGGTATCGATCAGCCGGCCCGGTGGCAGCGACTCCCAGCCGATGGTGGAGGGGTAGACCCGGATCGTGGGGTCCGGCCCGCCACGACGCTGGGACTCCCAGACCTGAACGTCATAGGCCAGGAGGTCCCCGAGCCGGAACCGATCCGGACCCCAGGCGATCACACTGACGTCGAGATCCGCGCCGGTCGCCGTGTCCGGGACGGGATAGGTGAGGTAGGCGAGAGTGCACTCGGACCACACCGCCGACACCCCCGCCGGGACCGGCGGGGCGAACGGGGTCCGCTGGTCGGCGATCTGTTCGGCGTACAGCCGGCCGTAGTGCGTGCGCACGGTCGCCAGCCACAGATCCAGGCTCGGAAGCAGAGCGCCGCCCGGGGGAAGCGTCACCCCGGTGTGCAGCACGTGACGCGGTCCGAGCAGTGCCTCCCGCAGCGTGTCGGCGTTGACGTCCTGGGCCACACTGACCTCCAGCTCGACCCCCGCCGCGAGGATGACCGTGGCACGCTGCCGGGCGCCCGCGCCGTGCATCCGCGGGAAGTCGCAGGGCCGGAGCGACTCCGAGACCAGGATCTCCCCATGGCGGGCGAACCCGACCGACCGCGACAGGCCCCGGATCTGCAACGGGAGCACGATCCGCCCCCCGCCGTCTACCAGCTGGTTGATCCATGCCGGTGGGATGTCCCTCGAGGGCCCGGCCACAAGAATCCGATCGAACGGGGCCCGCAGCGGGAATCCGAAATGCCCGTTGCTGACCAGCGCCGCGACGTCGGTGTACCCCGCCGCGTTCAGGCAGGTGCGGGCCTGGTGGACCGCCTCCTGATCACGGTCGATCATCACCACCGACCCCGCCGACCCGACCAGCTCGGCGAGCAACGCCGCGGTGTACCCGTCGGCGCCCACCTGAAGGATCATGTGGCCGGGTTCGACCCGCAGCTGCTCCACCATCACCGCGACCACCGACGGCCGCAGCGCCGTACGGACCGCGCTCCCATCAAACGCCCGTTTCGTGACCACGGCGCTGTCCTCGTACGCCACCTCGGCGGAGCTGCCAGGGAGGAACTCATGCCGCGGCACCATGCGCAGCGCCGCCTCGACCGCGGGCGAGACCCGCTCCACGGCCAGGATCTGCTCGACCATCGCCGCGCGCAGCCACGACGCCTCCCCGGCGGGCATCACCCCACCCCCAAGATCAGGTCGTCGTACTCCCCGCGCCGTACTGCCTCGACGAAGTCCGCGAACGCACCCAGGGTGGTCCGCACCTCACGGCCCCAACTCGACCGGATCAGCACCCGATGATCGTCCAGTGCGACCTCGACCACATCGACGGACCTGGGACTGAGCCGGGACGGCCGTCGCCAGTGCACGGCAGCAAGAGCAGGCGGAGCGGAAAGGAAGACAGGCACAGGGTCCTCGAAGCTGGATGGAGGTGGAACCCGCCAAGCCCGAACCGTCGCTGGTACCGGCCCGGACCCGGCGGGGAACAGGGGAACTACGGAACAGACGAAGGTGCGGGCGGCATGGTCCGCGGCCGGCGGAGTCCTACGCAAAACCCGCACGGGAAGTACGGGGCGACGTGAGGACTGCCCGTCTGCGGACAGCAGCCCAGGGAGCCCGTAAGGGGGGTAGTCGCTCTCGGGTGGTCCGGACTGCGCTGGTGTCAGGCGGGCTCGGGCAGATAGGCGGCGCTGACAGGCGCGACGGCATAGGCGGGCAGCCGGGAGTGATCGGCGAACACGCTGGCGGTGCGCCGGTCGGTGAAGCGGGCCAGCACCCGGGTGGGTCGACGCTCGCGGTCGAGGTCGACCACCGCCCAGTCCCGACCCGGCTCGTACTCGGCGGGCAGCACCCAAAAACAGCTCGGTGGCCGGCGGGCCGCCCACCCACTCGCCGCGCTGGGACTGGTGAAGCCGACCGTCACCCGCACAGGCGACCCCGCGGACCCCTCGAGGATCACCACCGCCCAGGCGACCCCACAGACCCAGTGGGACTGCGGGGTACGGGTCGGGAGAGGCGGGGAAACAACCTGATCCGGGACCACGGAGATCGGCGGTTCCCCCACCTCGACCACCAGGCCCGATCCGACACCGGACCGCCCGCTGGGCGGCGACAGGTCGGAACGGGAGTGGGGATGGTGGCCTGCGAGGGGCGTCCGGCCAGCGGACCTACCTGGCGCGGTCGTGGGCGAGTTCACGATGCGCTCCTTTGCTGATCCGGGGAGGGGGCCGGCGTGTTCCCGCCGCATAGAGGACATGACACACTGCATCCGTCGCATCGCCTAGGGTGCGAAACGCTGTTACGTGGGTGCGAAGGGGTTTCGCACCCACGGGAGTTCGCTGGCCGGGAGGGGTCGCCGTGGATGCCGATGCGTTGAAAGCCCAGCTCGCGGCACGTTTCCGGCAGCTCACCGACGAGCAGGGCCTCAGCGGTGTGGACCTGGAGACCCGGACGACCTACCACCGCAACAACGTGTACTGGATACGGAACGCCTCGCGGTTGCCGCCCCGCCACGTCATCGCCGCCTACGACGCGGCGCTTGGCACGGGCACCGAGCTCACCGAACTCGCCGACCGGATCCGCGCCGCCCAGCAGGCAACCCGCCTGCACACCCTCACCGATCTCGCACAAAGGGGTAGCGCCGAGGGCACGGGAAACATGACAGTGGAACCAGCCGAGGAGGTGAGTCCCACGAGTCCGACCAATCGACGCGCGCTTATCGGCGGTGCCGTGGGCGGGTTGTTCGCGAGTGCGGGCACCGCTGCCGCGATCTCCGACCGCATCGCGGACGCCAGCGTGGCGCCTCGCACCCTGCGAGAGATCGAACGTGACGTACACGAGATCGCCGCGGTCTACACCAGTACCCCCGCCGTCGCCCTCGTTCCCCGGGTGGAAGAAGGGTGGCTGCGCGCCGAGCAGCTCCTCGACGGCCGTGTGCGCGGGAAAACCCGCAGCACTCTCGATCTCCGTGCTGGCCAGTACTCGCTCTACCTCGCTCTCACCGCGAACGACCTTGGTCGTATCAGCGTCGCCGACACCTATCTGGATCTTGCTGGGCAGCACGCCGACGAAGCCGACGACAGGCTTCTCGCTGACTGCGTCGCCGTCCTCGAGTCCAGTTTCGCGTTCTTCCGTAACCAGCCCCACCATGCCCAGCAGGTCGCAGCCGAGCGTCGACCGGCGGCCCACCCCTACGCCCGGCCGATGCTCGCCGCGTGCGAGTCACGGGCCGCCGCCCGCGGCGGCGATGCCCCGGCCGCCCGCTACGCCCTCGACGACATGTGGGCCCATCTATGGACAGGACCCACCCTGCCCGGCACCGTCGCCGTCGACGAGGACCAAGCCCTGGCACACAGCGCGGCGACCTTGTCTCAGCTCGCTGACCCCGGCGCCGAAGAGCATGCCCGCCGCGCCATCGCCAGCTACACCGACTCCGGCCGCGACGGGAACCTCGGCGGCTCCTACAACGCCCTCGCGCGCAGTTTCCTGCGCCGTCCCGAGCCGGACCCCGAGCAGGCCGCTGCCGCAGCCCACGCCGCCGTCACCGCTGTCGGCCAGCAGCGCACCAGCTGGGTCATCGACGTCGCCGCCCAGATGTGGCAGCAGATGGACACCCGCTGGCCCGAACTACCCGCCGTCCGCACCCTCGGCGAAATCACCACCCAACCCCGCCGAGCCCTGCCCCCCGCCGACCTCTGATCTCCCAAATCCGCTGGAGGGGAACAGGCTGGAGCCTAATGCCGCTTAGTTAAGCCAGTCGAGCGAGCATGATCGTCGGTGGCTCGCGGTGATGGGTTCCGGTGTTCGTTGGCTTTTTGATCCGGTAGGCGTTGTACCGGGCGCCGGACAGCGCGTGGGTAGGTGCGGTGGCGGCGGGCGGGCTTGAGCCGTTCGAGGATCTCTGTCCGGGTCTGCGCAGGTCGTCGAGGTTGCGGGCGAGACGGTCCATGGAGTGCACAAGCACGGTGTCGCCGTCGCGGATGTCGATGTCCGAAGTCGACTGCACGGATGTCTGAAGTCCTGTGCACGCCCGGTGGCGCGGTTCTGGCGCCACACCGTGGGGGTTTAGTAGGAGCGGAACAGCGAACCGGCATTGCTGTCACATTCGTTGACAATCTCGGTGGGTACGCCGCTACGATTACGACATCGTTTTCCGGGGGTAGTGGGTGGGGGTCGTGGCAGTCGGCATTGCAGGTCACCGGCACGCAGCACCACCCATGTCATGATCGTTGACCGGGCGCGGGTCGCCGCTTTGCTGCCTGGCTATGAGCTGGGCGTCGAACTCGGCGTCGGCGCGTACGGGCTGGTGCTCGCCGGCCGGCACCGCGGACTCAACCGGCCGGTCGCCATCAAGGTTCTGTCCGCGGGTTCGGATGGGCCCGTCGGCGGGTTCGTCACCGAAGCACAGCTGCTCGCCAATATGGATCATCCCCATATCGTGCGGGTCCACGACTATGTCGAGGACGACGACCTCTGCCTGATCGTCATGGAGATGCTGGCCGGGGGAACCCTGGCCCGCCGCCGCACGGGGATGCGACCGGAGGGGGCCTGCGCTGTCGGCCTGGCCGTCGCGGCGGCTCTCACCCACGCCCACGGCCAAGGGGTGCTGCACCGCGACATCAAGACTGACAACATGCTCTTCGACACCGCTGGTCTCCTGAAGGTGACCGACTTCGGCATCGCAAAGATCATGGAAGGGTCCGCGGTCACCGCCAGCGCGGTCGTGGGCACCCCGCCGTACATGGCTCCCGAGCAGATCCTCGAAGGCCGGTTGGGACCGGCCACCGACCTCTATGCCCTGGCAACCGTGCTCTACATGCTGTTGACCGGCGCGCCGCCGTTCGACCCGAAACTACCGCTACACGCGTTGTGGCAGCACCACCTGGAGACGGTCCCCGCCCCACCCGCCGGTGTCCCCACCCCGGTGGCGGCGGTGATCATGCGCAACCTCGCCAAGGACCCGGCGGCCCGCCATCCCTCGGCGCGTGCCTTCGCCCTCCACCTGGCCGGGGCCGCCGCCGACAGCTACGGCCCCGGCTGGACCTCCCGGTCCGGTGTCGTGCTGCGTCTCGACGACGACATACGTGCGGCCACCGACAGGCCAGCGACGTCCACTACGCGGGCCGGCGTGGTCGCCGGGCGAACCCGGCCAGAAGATCAACGCCAGTCTGTGTCGCTCTCTTCACCCGCCACGTCCACCTCGCATAACCCAGTGACCGCGACACGGCCAGACGATCCTCCCCGATCTTCCCCACCGTCCGCGACCATCCCCGCCGACTCGGATCTCAGGACACCCACGCGTGCACTCCCACCCGGTCCGGAAACCGCAGGCCCTGACCCTTCAGCCCCGCGCCGCTGGCTCTCGCTAGGCCGTATCTCACCCACGGGCCGGCCGCGCTGGCGTTACCAGCGGGCCGCCCTATTCGCCGCCGCGGCGCTCGCAGTAAGCCTCACGGCAGTCGCGATCTTGTTATCGAATAGAGGAACCGGCCCGTCCACCAACGCCCCTAACGCCGCCAACGAGCCGACCAGCACCCCCACGCCCACCCCTGCTGTCGGCCCAATCGGCAACCCGTCCGGGGTCGCGGTCGGCGGCGATGGCGCCCTCTACCTGACCGACTACAGCTACAACCGGGTCTGGAAGATCGACCGGGCGGGGCAGATCAGCACCCTCGCTGGCACCGGCACTCCGGGATTCTCCGGGGACGGCGGGCCAGCCACCCAGGCCCAGCTGAACAGCCCGTTGGGCGTGGCGGTCGGCGGTGACGGCGCCCTCTACCTGACCGACTACAGCAACCACCGGATCCGGAAGATCGACCGGGCGGGGCAGATCAGCACCCTCGCTGGCACCGGCACCCCGGGATTCTCCGGGGACGGCGGGCCAGCCACCCAGGCCCAGCTGAACAGCCCGAACGGGATAGCGATCGGCGGTGACGGCACCCTCTACATCGCCGATTACGGCAACAGCCGGATCCGGAAGATCGACCCGGCAGGGCAGATCAGCACCCTCGCTGGCACCGGCACCCCGGGATTCTCCGGGGACGGCGGGCCAGCCACCCAGGCCCAGTTAAACCGCTTGGATGGGGTGGCAGTCGGCGGTGACGGCACCCTCTACCTCACCGACTACGACAACAGCCGGATCCGGAAGATCGACCCGGCAGGGCAGATCAGCACCCTCGCTGGCACCGGCACCCCGGGATTCTCCGGGGACGGCGGGCCAGCCACCCAGGCCCAGTTTCGCAGCCCGTTCGGGGTGGCAGTCGGCGGTGACGGCACCCTCTACCTCACCGACTACGACAACGGCCGGATCCGGAAGATCGACCCGGCAGGGCAGATCAGCACCGTCGCCGGCACCGGCACAAGGGGATTCTCCGGGGACGGCGGGCTAGCCACCCAAGCCGAGCTAGACCGCCCGTTCGGGGTGGCGGTCGGCGGTGACGGCACCCTCTACCTCAGTGACAGCGGCAACAGCCGGATCCGGAAGATCGACCCGGCAGGGCAGATCAGCACCCTCGCCCAGTAGGAACCGGAACCACCGTGAGGCACCACTAACCGGTGTGCTTACTGCTTTCGCAGAAAGCAGCCGATTTTCTGCGATAGCAGGGACGGCTGGCGGCCTGGACGGACATGACCGGTGGACCGGGCGACTCCCGGTGCTTTTCTGCGATAGGGCCAGGGAAGGTCGGCTCCTGGGGCGTGACGCGGGCGCTTCCTCGGCCTCCTCGGCCCCGCCAGCCAACTCCGACCTCTGCGTACGCAACCCGCCCAGTCGGAGAGCTGGGCTACTCCTCGCCGGCCACGGGGGCGGCCAGGAGCGTCCGGCGGACCTGCTCGTGCGACATCCCGACAAACGTGCCGATCCGGCGCAGCCCCTGCCCCTCGTCCTTGGCGGCTGTCATCGCCGACGTCATCGCCACCGAGGTGACCTCCTCCAGCACGGCCCGCAGCTCCGCCAGCATCCGCAGCCGAACAGCTGGGGCGAGGTGATTACAACGGCGGGAGACCCGTTCAACCAGAATGCCGCGGTGTGGGTGGACCGCCGGCGGCCCCGGTCTCCCGAAGCCGCCGGTGTCCGGGGCTATTGGGTGGGTGTGGGTGTGAGGGTGGTGCCGTCGGGGTGCTGGGCGTACACGCCGGTGTCTCCCTCGGCAGTCGCGGTGTCGACAGCGGCCTGCGCCTGTTCGCGGGGCTGGCGGACGGCGTAGGGGTCGACGCGGTCACCCCACACGGTCCACACCGCCTCCTCGTCGGGCCCGGTGCCGGCGCTGGAACCGGTCGGCTGCTCGGCGGCGGTGACCGCTGGGACCGCGCGGACGGCAAAGCGTTTACCGGGCTCGAAATGCGTCAGGAGCATGGACGCCGCCCAGACGGAGGTGTAGGCGTCGACCAGGTCGGGGTAGGCCCCGTGATCCGTCCAGTCCCCGCCGTTCTCGCTCGCCTGAAGCTGGATCGGTGAGGCGGTGAGCAGCTGGACGATCGTGTCGGGCACATCGGTGTCCAAGCCCTGCGCGTCGCCAGGCCCGGTGAGGTAGACGTCACCGACAATGACCTGCTCCCGGGTGAACAGGCTGGTGTGGAACGCGACCAGTGCGGTGGCACGCTCGTTGAGGGGAAGGCGTAGCGCGATGCCGTCCTCGTTGGCGTAGAGGGACCCGGAGTAGGGGAGGTCGACGCCTTCGATCGATCCTCCGACGAGGTGCTGGAATCCGCGCAGGTCCGTCGGGCTCATCTGTGTGAGGGAGTGCGGGGCTGTCCTGTCGGCGGGCAGCGTGAGCACTCGGATCATGGCTGGTTTCCTTTTCTTTCGCGTGCGATGTGGGAGGCGGCAATGATGCGGATGAGCGGCCTGTCCTCGACCGGTATCCGAAGGACGGCTTTGCAGGTGTGGATATAGGCGTGACACAGGCCGGGGTAGGCATCACCCGCACTGCTCCACCGCCGGTCGCCACGGTTTCTGGTCCGGACACAGACTCGAGAGGAATCGAGAATCCGGATCAGGTCGTCGGGTGCGTCGGTGTCCTGACCGTCCTCATCCGTGGGGCCGGTAAGGATCGCGTCACCCCGAAGGACTCTCTGCGGTTGGAACGGGCGGATGTGGAACGCGGCCAGCGCGGTCGCTCTCTCGTTGAGGGGCCGGTTGATGGGCCGGGTTTTCGGGCCTGGAGCGGGGAGGTAGAGGCTGCTTTCCGGGTCGGTGAGGCTGACCGGATGCAAGCCTCCTCCGACGATCCTTTCCATCGCGGGAATGTCGGCGGGGTCGAGACGGCGTCGATGTATCGGGGCGGTCGGGGCCGCTGGAATCACCAGGACGATGATCACGGCGTGTCCGATCGCGGGGCCGGGGCGCCGGTCGGCGGGGCGGACCGGTCGGGGCCGAACGTGGCGTAGGGCCATCCCCGGGCCCGCAACCAGCGGGTGGCGGCACGCGCGGTGTCATGGGACAGCTCGGCCGCGACAGGGATGGGCACGGCGGCCCAGACCGACCAGTCCCCGGCATCGGCCGGGGCCACCGGGATCGGGGTGAACGCGGCCAGGATCGCCATGCTGATCAGCGCGGGGGGTGCGCCGGGGCCGTAGGCGCACGCCCAGTCCACGAGCCGACGCTCCAGCGAGGTGTAGCGGCGGACATACAGGTGCCCGCCGTTGTCCTCGACCTCGACCCGTCCGTGCCGGTAGACGTCCGGACCTCTTCTGACCTGCCTGAATCCATGGTCCGTGAGGAAAGCGGTCAGGTCGAACGGAGGGTGCAACAGCGGCGGGTTCATGGGCGACCATTTCTGCGCGGCGCGCGGGCAGGCATGCGGACGCCTACAACACGCGGGACTGATGGGAACGCACCCGGCCTACACACACGCCTCATGGGGCGGTGAAT
The DNA here is from genome assembly GCF_000373365.1 of Parafrankia discariae. Taxonomy (NCBI): domain Bacteria; kingdom Bacillati; phylum Actinomycetota; class Actinomycetes; order Frankiales; family Frankiaceae; genus Parafrankia; species Parafrankia discariae. The sequence goes on along the minus strand of NZ_KB891250.1, from coordinate 3,208 downwards.
CCCGGGAACGCCAGGAACCGTAACTTGATCAGATTCGGTTCAGCAACCAGTTCCGCGGATTCCCCGGGCAGTGATTCATGTCACTGGACGTATTCGATGGTTAGGGCTGGCTGGGTTTCGCCGCATCGAGATACAGCTGATTGCGCACCCAGAAACCCGAACCCGAAATTGGGGGTTGAGAACAATGGCCGATGAGGAAACACCCGGCGTCGATCCGGACGCCGCGCGTGTCCTGGAAATCCTGCGCAAGCATGAGGGTCCCGCGACCGCGTCGGAGATGCGGATGGCGGCCGGGATGACGGTGCCGCAGTTGCGGCCGGTGTTGGACCGGCTGGTGGACGCCGGGCTGGTCGTGTCGTCCCAGCGCGACGGTGCCCGGGGGCGGCCCTGGCAGTGGGCCCTGGTCCCCGGCCCGGACGACGCCGTATCCGACCCACCGCCCGCACCGGTCGACGACGCCGTGCCGGTCGACGACGCCGTGCCGGTGATGACCGGGTCCGCCGGAACCGGGGACACCCCGGCCGACCTGGTGGCCGCGCCGGACCCCGTCACCACCGAGAGCGCCGCGTCCGACCCGGCGCAGGACCCACCCACCGGCGCCGCCGACCCGGGGCCGGCCGCGAGCCCGGGAGACGCCCTCGAGGACACGGCTCTCATGGTGCCGACACCTGGGCCGGCCGAGGACGACTCCGCCCCGGACCCCGCCACCGCCGACCTGCCCGCGGCGGAACTGGTCGAGACTGAGACGGACCCCGGCCCGGTGGCGGACCTCCTCGACACCGACCCGCCGGTACCGGACCCGCCGACCGACCAGGACCGGCCGTCCGACACCTCCGCGCCGCTCGACGCCGCGCCGGCTCTCACCGCGAGCGAACCCGCGCAGGACCCGGTGTCCGAGGAGGACCCCGCCCCGCCGAACGCACCGGCCGACGGCACGAGGCCCAGCGAGAGCGCCGGCACCCCGGTGCACGCTGGCGAGCCGACCGGGAACGCGGCGGCGCCGGATGGCCAGGGCACCCAGGCCCCGCCCGCCGGCACCCCCAGCACTCCCGGCGCCGCCGGGGACGGGGCGGGCACGGCGGGTTGCGCGGCGTGGACCTGCCCGGCACCGCGATGCCCGATCCGGGCCGGCGGGCCGCCGTCCACCGGCGGGCCCCGCCCGGCGCGGCGGCGTGCCCCGGCGAAGGCACCACGGCCGGTCGGGGAGCGGGCGGTGAACAGCGACGGGCAGCCCCGGATGCGCTCCGGGGGGCTCGCCGCGATGGTCCGCGACGTGCTGGCCGCGCACGCGGACGTGCCGTTGAGCGTGACCGAGATCAGCCGGGAAATCCCCGGCCGGTCCTCCGGGGCGATCAACGCCTCCTGCGAGGCGATGACGGGCCGCGGCGAGGCGTCCCTCGTCGAGGGCAGGCCGAAGCGGTACCGGATCACGCCCGCCGGCCGCGCGCTGGCCACCACCGCCGCTGCCGCGACCGGCAGCTGAGCAGACCCCGCCCCGCCGGCCTCCTAGCCGGGGGCTGTTCCCGGCCGGGGGGAATGCCGCCCGCCGCCCGGGACCCCTGAAAACCCCTACCGCAAAGGGATTCCCATGAGCAACTTCTCAGATAGCCGGGTCGACGCCCAGCTGAACGCGGACGGCACGTTCACCCTCACCGTGCACCCAACCGCCCCCCGCGACGCGATCCTCGCCGGTCTCCTCACCATCCCGGCCGCCACCACGTTCACCGGCACCCCCACCACCCCCCACACCCCAGCCGTTCTCCTCCTCACACCCCCCGACGCGGACGCCACCCCCACCGGGGGGTGGATCCCCCGCACCCCGCCCGCCAACGGGACGGACGCCTTCGCGAAGAGCGACCCGGTGCGAACGGCGCTCACGACTCTGCTCGCCGCCGCAGTCCTGGACCTGCCGGGATTCGCGCGCCGTCCCGAAGTCCAGGCGTTGCACGACGCCCTCGGCCGGCTCCTGCCCTGCCCCCCCGACGACGCGGGCCCGTGGCGCTCCCCCCACACCCGCTAGCCACCCACCACCGTCGGGTCGTATCCCCCCCGGCGGCCCGGCGTCTCCGAAAGGGCCCTGCCTGATGTCTGTGATCCTCAGCGAGCGGGAGCGGCGCGCCATGGCCGCGCTGACCGCCCTCCCGCCCGACCGCACCCGCACCGCCACCGTGCGCACCCTCGGCCCTGTTCGGGTGTGGGAGACCTTCGCCGGGACCTGCCCCGGCCTTGACCCCGACCAGCTCCTCGACGCCCACACCGCGCTGGGCTGGCGGCTAATCTGCCCCGGCGATCACGACTGGCCCACCAGCCTCACCCCCGCCGGCCCCGCCCCGCTCGCCCTGTGGGCCCACGGACACGGACACCTGGCCACACTCGCCACCCGCGCCCTCGCGGTCACCGGCAACCGCAGCGCCACCCCGGAAAGCCTGACCACCGCCGCCCGCCTCGCGCACGACCTGGCCACTACCTCCCCGCCGGTCACCGTCACCGCCACCGCGTCCCGGGGGATCGCCCGCGCCGCGCTCACCGCCGCCGCCCCCCACGCCCCCACCCTCGCGATCCTGGTCGGGGACCTGCTGACCGACCGCGCGCCCCAACCCGAACTCCTCGCCGCCGTCGCCGCCACCGGCCTCGTCCTGAGCGAGATCCCGCCACTGTGGGCCCCGGCAACACCACCCACCACCCGCGACCGGGGCCGGCGCAACACCGCCCGCGCCCGACTGCTGGCCACCCTCACCCAGGCCACCCTGGTCCTCGAATCCACCCCCGGCGGAGCCGGTATCGCCACCGCCCGCGCCGCACGCGCCCTCGGCCGCCCCCTCCTCGCCCTCCCCACCTACCTCCATGGCGGTGAAGCCGCCCATTACCTGCTCCTCGACAGGCTCGCCAGCCCCGTCACCACCGCCGCCGACATCACCACACACCTCCCCCGCTCCTAATACTGCAACGGCACTTGTGGGTGTCCTCGCCGTCGGTAGTGGCAGCGTCTGGCCTGGTGTTGACGGCGTCTGCGCCAGGTCGACCAGGCCCAGACGAAGGCGGGTGGGTGGAGCCGGTGGAGGAGGGTGGCGATCAGTCTGCGGATCTCCGGTACTGTCAGTCCGATCATGTCCTGACAGGTGTGGGTGCTGCCCCTTTTACCTGCTCGGCGCGGACGGCGGCGAGGGTGGCGTAGGCGAGCATGGACAGGGTGATGTGGGCGTACCAG
>NZ_KB891249.1 GCF_000373365.1 Parafrankia discariae | reverse complement strand
TTGTGGGTTACGTAGAGGATCGCGTCCACGATGTCGCGCCGGTCGTGTTTCTCGGGCCGGCCGTCTTTCGGGACCGGAGGCAGCAACGGCTGGACGTAGGCCCACTCCTCATCGGACAGATCCGACGGATACCGGTGCGATCGCGCCATGTCCGGACCCTGGCGAACCCGCCCTCCCAGCCTGGCCCGCCACACCAGGAAGATCAGGAATGGGCCACATGCGGCCCACACAACCAAGATTCAGGACAGGCACTCAGAGGTATGCGAACACAACCAATGACCACGTCGTGGCTTTCGGCGGCCCGGTCGACCATCGCGGGCCGCCTGTCTCCTGACGGGTTCCAGGAGGCCTGAACGTGGAGAAGCGGACCGGCGACGCAACGCTGGCGCAGCCTGCCCTCAGGCGTCGATCGGCCTTCTGTTCGCCGAGCACGGCCTCGGCCTCGTGCGGTTGGCCGTCCTGTCGCTCAGCAACAAGCTGGAACACGAGCTCTCTGACACTCGACCCCAGCGGCCTCGCCTGGTGGGCGACGGGTCCGCCGGCGTGGGGGCGGTGCTGGCGTCCCAGCGCAGGGCGGAGGCGGGGGTCTTTATCATGTCGGGGCAGACGGTGACCTGGAAGCCGCTCTCAAAGGTCGTTTTCTCCACCACAAAAAAGACTGGAAGGACGTGATCTTCGTGACCGATCTGGTGTCGAAACTGATGGCCCTGTGGTCCAGTCCGCCCGCCGAGGACACCGCGGAAAAGGCGTTCGGCGAGCTGTACACCGACCCCGTGGTCGTCAACGGCACGGCCATGACGGTCTCCCAGCTGGCGGAGCGGGCCGGAGGTCTGCACGCGGCCTTCTCCGAGATCGATCACGAGATACTGGACCACGTCCAGGCTCCCGACCGGGAGGTGGTGGTCTTCCTGCTGCGTGGCCGGCACACGGGGACGTGGGTCACCCCGCTGGGCGAGCTCGCACCGACCGGGCGTGTCTTCGAGGCTCGGGTCATCGACATCCTGCACGTCACCGACGGCCGGGTGGCCGAGGTCTGGACCGTGCCGGACGAGCTGGGCCTGCTGACGCAGCTCGGTGCGGTCAGCCTCGTCGGCCCATAGCCTCGTCGGCCCACAGTCTCGTCGGCCCACAGTCTGGGCCCGAGGCGAGGCGAGCGGTGAAGGCCGGCAGGCAACCGGATGCGCCCACCCGAGCGGCGCGATCGCGCAGTTCCAGCGACACGAGGCCAATGCCGGGGGAGTCCTTCGAACCACACCGGACCGGCCTGGACCACCTGACATTCCGGGTGGAGACGCGCTCCGAGCCGGTGGCACACTTCTTGACCCCGCCCTGACCGGCGGGATTGTGTGGGCTCATGGCCGAGATGACCGTGGCGCGGAGAATGTGGCAGCTGTTCGAACCGGTGCACGTGGTCAGCTTCTCCACACCGGCCAGTCTGGCGGTGTGGGCGGACGCCGGGCTGCGCAGCCCGTGGCGGGCCTACTTCGCCGGCCGGTCGGCACCGCTGGGGCCGGTCGAGGCCGGGCCGGTCGTCGCGGCCTTCTACGGCTACTCGCCCGCCATGGTGGCCAGGGCGGTGCCGGAGGTCTGGACCAGGATCCCCCCGGAGAAGGCACTGGCCGTCCGGCTCGACGGCGCCCGCGCGGCACTCGCTCCGCACGTCGCGGCGACCGCCGCGGACGAGCTGGCCGAACTGGCCACGCTGCTGCGCTCGGCGGCCGAGCGCGTGTCGGTCGCCGGCCGGGTGCTGGGTGCCGCGAACGCCGCGCTGCCCTGGCCCGACGACCCGCTCGGCACCGTCTGGCAGGCGGCCACCGTCCTGCGGGAGCACCGGGGCGACGGCCACGCCGCCGCACTGGTCACCGCCGGTGTCGACGGCCTGGAGAGTCTCGTCTGGCGGACCAGCCGGGGCGGCCCCGACCGCGCCTTCTACCAGCGGATCCGGGGCTGGACCGAGGACGAGTGGTCGGCCGCGGCCGACCGGCTGCGGGCCCGTGGCTGGCTCGACCCCGAGGACGCGCCGACCGAGGCCTCCCTGGCCGCCGCCGACGAGCTGGAGGCGACGACGGACCGCCTCGCGAGCCCGGTGTGGGACGCCCTCGGCCCGGCCGCCGTCGACCGCGCCGCCACGCTGCTGGCCCCGATCACCCGAGCCGTCACCACTCCGGGCCCGTAGCCGGCCATGCCCCGCCCCGCCCCCCGGCCCCGCCGACGACGCCGACGACGGCGCCCATCCGCTGGTGTGGGCGGCGATGGCGCCTCCGCGCCTGGTGTCCGTCCGCCCCTGGGGCGACGGGAACGGCCGGATGTCCCGTCCGCCCACTCCCGCGAGGACGGCGACCGGGCAGGCGGCGGCGAGGGCGAGGGGCGCGCAAGGGCCGGGCCGTTGCGCTGAGACGCTGTCGGTATGGAAGGCGTCCTGACAAGAACGGCCCGGCAGGTCGTCGCGCTGGGCGGGATGTCGTCGACGGCCTGCGCGGACACGATCTCGCGCTGATTTCCGCCGGAGTCACCTATTACGCCGCGATCGCGCTGATCCCGGGCGTGCTGGTCGCGATCAGCATGATCGACCGGCTGCTCGGTGAAGCGCGCACCTGTGAGCTCGGCAGCTCGCTGGCTGAGGCCCTGCCCGGCGGTCTGGGCGCGCCCGCGGTCGTCGACATGGCGTTCCGGGCCGCGACGACGATGTCGCCGTTGGTCGTGGCGGGTGCGGCGGTTCCGGCCACGTTCTACGGCGAAGGGCTGCGCCGGGCGTTCGTGCGGCTCGCCGGACGACGCGAGGACCTGGTCGGATGGCGCGGCCGCCTCAGCGTGCTGCCGTTTCTGGCCGCCGCGCCGGTGCTGCTGCTTCCGGTGCTGCTCGTGACGCCGGTGCTGGCGCGGCTGTTCGCCGACAGCGGCTTTTCGGCGGCTCTCGGTGCGGTCGTCGCGTTCATGGTCGACTGGCTGGTACTGACCGCGACCTTGACCTTCGTCTACCGGGTGCTCGGCCCGGGCCGGCCGACCTGGACGGCGACGCTGTGCGTGGCGGGAACGACCGGATCCTTCATCGCGGGGTTCGTGCAGGGGTTCGTGCTCTTCCTGCCGTTCACCCTGGATCTCGGTCTGCCGTTCGGTGGCTTCTATCCGGTGGGCGCGGCCGTCGCGGTCGGCTTCTGGCTCTTCCTGCTCCACCTCGTTGTGCTGGTCGGTTACGGACTCGCACTGCGACTCGGCGAGAACGGCAGCGGCTCGGTGCGCCTTGGCCCATGCGCTGCCGATCGGGTTCGATGATCTCCGCGCAGTACTCGCCGGGCGCGCCAGAGCCATCGATGACGGCGCAGAATCGGACGACTCGTCGGGGATCGTCGGCCCGGACCTGTGTCACATGATGACCTTGTATGCCCGTGCCTGCGCGGACGCCCCACCGGATCCGGCGGGGCTCGCGGGGTGGTTGAAAGAAGGCGCTCAGGTGACGGCGCCGGCGGGGTGATTCGGCCTGCGGTGGCGTCAGGGTGTCCGGTGCGTGATGCGCGGGTGAACTCCAGGCGGATTATCGCTTCCTCGTAGTCGGGTTGACGATTGATCACGGTGGTTTCGAGTGGCTCCCGGCATCATCGGGCTCGTCCTTGTGGGTGGCGCGGGAGGCGAGACCGGATCCCGCGCGAGCGTGCGTGGGAAGGCTGGGGACGCGACGTGAACGGTGCGCGCCGGGCCGTGGGCCTGGTGCTCGCGGCGGTGCTGTTGGCGGGAGTGGTGGTCGCGGTCGTCGTCTCCCGCCAGGGATCGGAGACGGGCGGCGGCAGGCCCGACGTGATCGTGGTCCGGGGGATCGCCGGATCCGAGAAGCAGCCGTTCTTCGACGACCCTGCTGTCGTGGCCGCGTTCGCCCGGGCCGGCTACCGCGTCGAGGTCGACTACGCGGGCTCCCGCGACATCGTGGCGCAGGTGAAGGAGAATCCCAAGGCCTACGACTTCGCCTTCCCGTCCGGGGCCCCCCAGGGCAGCCGGATCGCCCAGGACACGGGCGGCCGCGGCTACGTGCCGTTCTTCAGCCCGATGGCGATCGCGACCTTCCAGCCACTCGCCGAACTGCTGGTCACCAACAATCTGGCGCAGAAGATCAACGACAACTACTACCAGCTCGACATGGCGAAGTATCTGGACGCGCTGCGACAGAACGTCAGGTGGTCGCAGCTGACCGGGAACACGGTGTTCCCGACGGACAAGTCGGTGCTCATCTCCTCCACCGACCTGCGCAGCTCGAACTCCGCCGCCATGTACCTCGCCCTCATGTCGTACACGGCGAACGGGAACGACATCGTCGCCGATCCGGCCACCGCCGATCGCGTCGCCGGGCTCCTCGCCCCGGCCTTCACCAAGCAGGGCTTCACCGACGGTTCCAGCGAGGGGCCCTTCGAGGACTATCTGAGCGGCGGCATGGGCGCCCGGCCGATGGTCATGATCTACGAGGCGCAGTTCCTGGCCGCCCAGGTGGCGAAGACGACCACGCCCCAGATGGTGCTGATGTACCCGTCGCCGACGAGCTACTCGAAGCACACCCTGGTCGGTCTCACCGCCGGCGGTCGGGCTCTCGGAGAGCTCCTGACCGGGGACGCCACCCTGCTGCGGCTGGCCGTCCGCCACGGCTTCCGTACCGCGGACCGCTCCTATGCCAGCGCTTTCGCCCGGGACAACGGGATCCCGGAGCCGCCGCCACTGGTGAACGTCGTCGACGCTCCTACCTACGACATCATGGAAAAAATGATCACTGACATTGCCGGGCCGGCGGGGAGCTGAGGCTGATGAGCATCCGTGCCCGGCGCAGTGTCCTGGCGCTGGCCCTGCTGGCCCTGCTGGCCGCCGCCGCGCTGCCCGCCTGCTCCGACGAGGAGCCGCCGCTGGCCGCCGGGGCCGGGCCGAAGACGACGCTGACCGTCCTGGCCGGCTCGGAGGTGAAGGACATCGAGCCGATGCTGGACGACCTGCGCCACGACACCGGCGTCAAGCTCACCCTCACCTACACCGGCACGCTGGACGGGGCCGACCGGATCGGCCGCCGCCAGGCCGGCACGGACCTGGCCTGGTTCTCCTCGGACCGTTATCTGCGCCTGTTGCCCGGCGGGGCGGACGCGGCCGTCGCCCGGACCTCGATCATGCGTTCGCCGGTGGTCCTCGGCGTCCGCCAGTCGACGGCCCGCCGACTCGGCTGGTCCGGAAACCCGAACGTGACGTGGAAGGACATCGCGGCCGCGGCCCGGGCCGGGAAGCTGCGCTACGGCATGACCAACCCGGCGTCGTCCAACTCCGGATTCTCGGCCCTGGTCGGGGTGGCGGCGGCGCTGGCCGGTAAGGCCGACGCCCTGACCTCGGCTGACATCAGGCCGACGGAGCTGACCGACTTCTTCTCCGGCCAGAAGCTGACCGGCGGCAGCTCCGGCTATCTCAGCGATGCCTATGTCGGCCAGCAGGACAGCCTGGACGGTCTGATCAACTACGAGTCGGTGCTGCTGTCCCTGAACGCCTCGCACCGGTTGCGGGAACCGTTGGAGCTGATCTTCCCGAAAGACGGGATCATCACCGCCGACTACCCGCTGCTGCTGCTCGATCCGGCCAAACGGGACGCCTACCAGCGGGTCGCCGACTGGTTGCGCGGCCCGGCCGTGCAACAGCGCTTGCAGGACCAGACCAACCGCCGGCCAGCCACCCCCACAGTGCCGCTGGACACCCGGTTCACCACCGGGGGCACCCAGGTCGAGCTGCCCTTCCCGGGCACGGCAGCCGTCGCCGACGAGCTGATCCTGGCCTACCTCAACAACTTCCGCGCCCCCACCCACGCGATCTTCGTGCTGGACCTGTCCGGCTCGATGGAGGGCGACCGCATCGAGGCCCTGCGGTCGGCCCTGATCGGGCTGACCGGCGCCGACTCCTCCCTGACCTCCCGGTTCACCGGCTTCCGGGCCCGGGAGAAGATCACTCTGGTGCGGTTCTCCGACGCCGTCAACGGGATCGAGGACATCGCCGTCACCGATCCCTCGCCGGACTCGGCTGAACTGCGAGCACTGCGTCAGGAAGTCGAGGGACTCCCGACCGGCGGCGGCACCGCGATCTACTCGGCCCTGCGGGCCGCCTACGACCGGGCCGCCGGCGACCTGGCCCGAGACGGGACGTACTACACCTCCGTGGTCCTGCTGACCGACGGCGAGAACACGACCGGCGCCTCCGCCGACGACTTCCTGGCGCACCACCGTTCGCTGTCGCCGGCCGCGCGCGCCGTGCCGACGTTCACCGTGCTGTTCGGTGACGCCGACCCGAAGGCGCTCCAGCAGATCGCCGACGAAACCGGCGGCTCGGTCTTCGACGCCGGGTCGACGTCGCTGCCCGCCGTGTTCAAGGAGATCCGTGGCTACCAGTGACCGGCGCGGTCGCTCGGCCCGGCACAGCCGTCCAGTGCGCCCCGGTCGCTCGGCCCGGCACGATCGCTCGGCCACCGAACGAGCCCTGGACTACGCCGGCTCGGCGAAGAACATCGCCGGCTGCGTGGCCGCGTCCGGAGGGCTCGGCCTGTTCTTCGGTGGCGTCGTCGGCGCCCCGGAGTGGCCGTTCGTGGTGACCGCCCTGTACGCGATCGGAGCCCTGGTCGCACCCGCGCCCAGACGCCGGGCGGGTGCCCTGCCTCCGCCTCGCGACCCGGAGGAGCTGCGGTCGGACCTGGCCGCCCACGACCGGCGGTTCCTCGACCAACTGCCGCCCGACGTCGAGACGGCCTACCGAAAGGTCACCCTGGGCCTACGGGATCTGCTCGAACGCCCGGCGCTGCTGCGGGCCGGCTCCCCCGACACGCTCGTGGTTGAGCGGATGGTGGTCGACTACCTGCCGACTTCGGTCGAGGCCTACCTGGAGCTGCCCCGCGCGTTCGCCGACAGCCATCTGGTCGACGGCCGACTCACCGCCAGGGAGCTGCTGCTGGAGCAGCTTGAGCTGCTGGCCACCGCGGCCGAGGACGTCACGACGTCGGCCGCCTGGGACGCGTCCCAGCGGCTGGCCGTCCAGAGCCGTTTCCTGGCCGAACGGTTCGGGCGGACCTCCGGCGACCTGACCCTGGGCGACAGCTGACTGGCGGAGCCGATGCCCTCGACGTCGGTGCGGCCCCACGAGACGCGAGCGATCTCTTCTTTCGGCAAGGCTGCGCAAGGAGACGTCCCGGTTCATCCGCGCCGGACGATGGGCTTGCGGCGTTCGCCGCCGAGGTCATCACAACCCGCTTCACTGCACGGCCGCCGGATGGGCGGGCGCGGGAAATGCAAACCCGAACCCGCAGGTAAACGGCCCGACCGAGATCGGCCAGGTGGTCGCGGGCTTTTCGCCTGTCGCTGAAGCGAAAGAGGAGGTGAATTAATTCCGGCACGGTCCGGAACCGTCGGGAGCCGACGCTCGGCAAGCCTCCCGCCCATCCGCCCGATGGTCGGATTCAGATCTCTTCGCTCGTATCGGGTTGATTTTCCGCTCCTGATCGAGTTGCTGGACCGGGTCAGAGATGGGACGGTAGAGGGGAAAATTCGGAGAGAGGGTGAGGGTGAAATATGAGATTGCCGACCGCCATCTGATTTTTAACCTCCGGTTTTCGGTGCCCTCTGGGTAGTGATCTTTATTTTCCTGCAGGACATCTGGTGATATTTCTCCCGGTCTTCGTCGATCTTTTTCGTGGCTGGCTGGTGGCTGGGTGGGTGGCCAAGGTGTCGTGGCTTTTCTTTGGGCTGGTAATATTATTTCTTGGTGTCTTCGTATATCCGATCGTCGGGGGTATGAAATGGCCTCTGGGGAATTCGGCCATGAACGGGAGGAAGTGAGCCGCGCCCGACCGGCGCCGCGACCAGCGGGTCTGCGGGGGTGCGGCACACCAGGGGCTGAATGGGGTGCGCCCCACGAGGAGAACCTGATCACGACGGAGCGGTCATGAGGCTCGGAAGGACGGGTGATCGTGCTTTCCTGGATGGTTCGCCGGCCGGGGCGGCGTGCGGGAGCGCCGGTGTCACGCTCCCGGCGGGTGGCGGCGTCAGCGGCGTTGGTGAGCTTCGCCGCGGCGGTCGTTGTCATATTCGTCCGGCTGATCGACCGGCCGATCGCCTTGCCGGTTTCGGTCGCCGCGGTGACGATCGTGTTGGTAGCGGGCTGGACGGCGCTGGTCGGACGGGGGCTGCGCCGTCTGAGCGCGGCTGTCGTGGCGGCCTTCACCCTCGGCGGCCTGATCGCCTTCGGGGGGGTGGTCGGCCTGACTACCGTGCTGGTCACCGCATGCCTGCTCGTCACGTCGGGAACCGCGGCGCGCGGCGCGTTCGGACGACACCGACCAAAGGGGCTCATGGTCGGAGCCGCCCGGTACGGCGTCCTGCTGGTGAACCCGCGCTCCGGGGGTGGCGCCGCCGACCGCCACGATCTCGCTCAGGAGGCCGCCCGGCGTGGGATCACGGTCGTTACCCTCACGGAAGGCGCTGATCTACGTTCCCTCGCCGAGGACGCCGCCGACCGCGGAGCCGACGTGGTGGGCATGGCGGGCGGCGATGGTTCGCAGGCACTGGTCGCGGATGTGGCGCGGCGGCGTGGGCTGGCGTTCGTCTGCGTCCCAGCCGGTACTCGTAACCACTTCGCCCTTGACCTTGGGCTCGACCGGACGGATGTGGTGGGGGCGCTCGACGCGTTCGACCTCGCTGTCGAGCAGCGCGTTGACCTCGGTCAGGTCGGTGACCGAGTGTTCGTCAACAACGTCTCGTTCGGCGTCTACGCCGAGATCGTGCAATCCGACAGCTACCGTGACGCCAAGATGGGAACGGCGGCCGCGATGCTGCCCGACCTGCTGGGCGTGGACCGCGCTCCGTGGGATCTTCGCTTCACCGGCCCGGAGGGTCGCGCCGGATCGACCGCGGACGTCCTGCTCGTGTCCAACAACGCCTACCAGCTGCACAGCCTTGGTGGTTTCGGTACCCGGCCCCGGCTCGACAGCGGCCGGCTTGGCATGGCGGCGTTGTGTGTCGATCGCGCTCGCGACCTACCCGCCCTCGTCGCGCTCGAGTCCATGGGTGCCATCAGCCGGTTCCACGGTTTTCACCAGTGGACCAGCCCCACCATGCGAATCGACTCCGCACGACCGGTCAGTGTCGGTGTGGACGGGGAGGCGCTGTGCCTGCCGCCGCCGCTAAATCTCCGCTCGCTTCCGGCGGCCGTGCGCGTTCGGATTCCACTGCACGCGCCCGGGGTCCCGGCCGTGCGGCCGGGTGTCCGAGGGATGTTCCCCGCGCTGATCCGTATCGCCGTTGGCCGGCCGCCAGCATGAACCCTACCCGTGCGTATCGGCGTGGGGGTTAGTGGTCGGCGGCCCCACGACGTCGCCGGAAGGCCTGCCATCGGGGCTCCCGGGACTGGGTCGGGTGGTGCCGGCAGCGGCAAGGACACCCAGCGCGGCCAGGATAACCACGACCACCACGAGGACGAGGGCGACCGATGACGGGGTCGGAGAGTTCCACAGCGCCAAGGCCAGCGCCCCGGCCCCGATGACGATCCCGCTGGTGAGACGGCGATGCCCGTCCAACCAGCGGCCGGCGCCGCCGGTACGGACACCCACCCGGGCCGCGGGCCGACCGACGGCCCCGGTGGCGTGGGCGGCGGCGTCGCGGACGGCGCGGGCGCCGCGTCCCGGCCCGTAGAGATATCCAGCGACCACGATGATGATGGCTATGGTCAGCCAGGTCAGCGCGCTGTCGCGTAGGAAACGGAGGAGAGTGTCGTAGATGGCCGCTGCCGCGTCCTGCGGCTGGGTGTCGGACGGGACGGAGTCCAGATAGATCTGGCGCATGACGGCCAGTCCCACGAGCAGCACGATCAGCGTCACGCCCATTCCGATGCCCGTGGCCATGAGCCCGGCACGGTGCGAGGGCGCCAGCCATACGCCCAGTGCGGCGAGTGCCACAACGGCGGCCGGCAGCCAGAGGCCGAGGATGGCGAGTAGACGCAGAATGCCCTGAGCCTTGGTCAGTTTGTCCGTCCGCAGCAGCACGATCTGTCGGTCGACATCGGGAATCTTGCCGGCCTTCTCGAAGCCGGCGTCGATCAGCCGCTTCTGCACACTGTCGACGACCGGGTCGATGTCCAACACGATCGTGTTGTCCTTGGCCTGCACGGCGCTGCTGCCCTCGCCGGTGAGAACCTTCACCACGGCGGCATGTGCCCGACGGTTCGCGTTCTCCCATACCTGGGGGAACTGGTCGCTGGTGACCACCCCCTGGACCACCTGATGTACCGCGCTGCTCAGGGCGGTCTTCAACGCGCCGGCCAGTGCCTCGGTGTGGTCCACGACAACGGGGGGAGCGCCGTCTCGCGCGAGGACGCCGCCGAGGGACGTGGCGACCTGATCAACGTCGACGTTACGGACGACCCGGTCAGTCAGACGGTCGATCACCATGGTCTGCACCGCGGGGTCGGTGGCGAGCGGGGCGACGGTGTCAACGTACCGGTCTGTGTCGGAGATCGTCGTGTCCGCCCAGGCGGCGATCACGCCGAGCGGCGTCAGCACGACGGCCAGCAGGATCAGGAGGGATGCCCCGACGGTTCGTAGCCGGTCGTGCCGCATCGCCGCCGCGCTGCGCAGCCGCTCGTACTCCGCCCGCTCCCCGACGGACAGGGGACCCTTGTCGTCCGAACGCGCCAGGCCGTCGGAGCCGCCGCCAGCACTGGCAACCAAGGTGCGGTCCCTCCTGCTTTCTGCGTGGTGCGGCCGCCATCACGGTTCCGCGGCACGGTACCGCGGCCGCGTCTTTCCTTGAATGGAGTAGCCGGAAACTGGCGACGGGCGAGACGGGAACATGGCGCCGCAAAATTCCGGAAATATCGAGATCTGATTTCTCTGCCTCGATCCTTTGGCGTCATGTGTTTGCGGACCGCCGGTCTCGGGCATCCGACACTAGGAAAATTTTCTCGGAGTGAAAGTGGTCAGGGCAGGGGGAGAATAATGACGACACAGGCTCCTGAGCGGACACTCGGTGCGATCGCGCACGGCGACGCGCCGGTCTTCGAAGAGATCGTGCAGATGCACCTGGACACGCTCGAGCGGTCGGGCTTGGACGAGCGCACCTACCATCTCGTGCGCCTGGCGGCGCTCGTCGCCGTGGACGCGGCGCCCGCCTCCTATCTGATGCACCTCGCCGCGGCCCAGGAGGCAGGTCTCACTGCCGCCGACGCGCAGGGCGTGACCACCGCCATCGCACCGATCGTCGGAAGTGCCCGGGTTGTGTCGGCTGCGGGAAACGTCCTGCGTGCGCTCGGATTGGACGAGATCCTGAACGAGAACGCGGAGTGACGGGAGTGGTGTCGGGAGCGGTGTGAGGTAGAGCATGGCAGTTGTCGTCAGCCCGCCGCCGGTCGCGGCTGGTTCGCGGCCACGACCATCCGCGAAGTCTGAACAACTCACGCCGATCGAACACGCGGCACGAGGAAAGGACGCGAGGACACTCGCGCCGCGCCGGATCCATGGCGAGTACGCGCCGGCGTCGGGCCGGGTCGATCCGGTCGACGTGATCGAACGGCAGTCGGAGACTCGGCTGGCCGAGCTTGTCCCGCTGCGCTACGAGCGCATGCTGGAGTCACCGTTCCGGTTCTTTCGCGGTGCCGCCGCGATCATGGCGGAGGATCTTGCCGGCACACCGGTCTCGGGGATCGACGTCCAGCTCTGCGGCGACGCGCACCTGCTCAACTTCCGGCTGCTCGCGTCTCCCGAGCGCCACCTGGTGTTCGACATCAACGACTTCGACGAGACACTTCCCGGCCCATGGGAATGGGACGTGAAACGGCTGGCCGCGAGCCTGGTCATCGCCGGGCGCGGCAACGGGTTCGCGCCGGCGCGGCGCCGGGCGGTTGTCACCGCCGCGGTCGGTGCGTACCGGGCCTGGATGCGCCGGCTCGCGGCCATGACCAACCTCGACGTCTGGTACGCCCACATCGACGTGGATCAGCTCCCGGCCCGACTCACGGACGTGCTGGGACGGCGGTACACCAGGCAACTGTCCCGTGCGGCCACCAGCGCCCGGTCCCGCGACCGGCTGCGGGCGTTCGCCCGGCTGACCGAGGTGACCGACGGCCAGCCGCGTTTCGTCTCCGACCCGCCGCTGCTCGTCCCGGTCCGCGACCTGTTCCACGGAGCGGAACATGACCTGCTGACAGACCAGCTCACCGCTGTCATCGACCGGTATGGCGCCACCCTGGCGGACGACCGGCGCTGGCTGCTCGCCCAGTACCGGCTCGTCGACGTCGCGCGCAAGGTCGTCGGTGTCGGCAGTGTGGGCACCCGCTGCTGGGTGGCGCTGCTGCTGGGCCGCGACCGCGACGACCCGCTGCTGCTGCAGGTCAAGGAGGCACAGACGTCGGTCCTGGCGGATCACCTGCCCGCCAGCCGGTACGGCAACCAGGGGGAACGGGTCGTCGCCGGGCAACGTCTGATGCAGGCCGTGGGGGACATCTTCCTCGGCTGGCAGCGGGTGGACGGTATCGACGGGCAGCGCCGCGACTTCTACATCCGTCAACTGCAGGACTGGAAGGGCATCGCGCTGCCCGAACGCATGGACCCCGACGGCCTCGCCCTGTTCGCGCGACTGTGCGGAGCGACCCTCGCCCGCGCCCACGCACGCTCGGGCGACCGCGTCGCGATCGCGGCCTACCTCGGCGCCGGAGACACCTTCGACCGGGCGATCGCCCGGTTCGCCGAGGCCTACGCCGACCAGAACGAACGCGATCACGGGGCGCTCGCCGAGGCCGTGCGGTCCGGACGGATCAGCACGGCAGGCCGGCGGGCGGAGGTGGAACCCGTTGGGGGCGACGGTCGCCGGCTCAGCCCGGCGGGCTGAACCGACCCTGACTTTGAGCGATGCCGTGGGTGTGGGGCGGCAGCGGGGACCAGCCGGCGCCGGGGTCGCCACGAGCAGCCGGGAGGGCGCCTTTCCGACCGCGCCGAAGCACCGCCCCACAGCGTGCTGTCGAATTGTCAGAATTCGGTGTTCGCGAGCCAGCTTGTCCAGCGTTCCCGCTCGCCGAGGACCTCCAGCCGGCCGTCATCGCCAGGGATCCGGCGCAGTAGCGCGAGCAGCAGGTCGGCGGCTGTGCCACGCACCGCTACGTCGCCCTTCTCGTGGGCGTGCTCCCAACCGATCCCGTCCGCGCCGCCGCGGATCGCCCATTCCCCTTCGATGCCGAGACCCTCGTCGGTGGCGTGCAGGTGGACAGTGGCCCCGTCCGGAAGAATCGCGGCGCCGGGCCGCGCGGCGAGCAGGCCGAGCCACTCCGAGATCCCGTCGGCGGCGAACGCGGTTTCAAGCGGGTGCCCGACGCCCAGCGCGAGCGCGGCGTCCACGCGGTGGATCATCGCTTCGTGCATCCGCCGCCGGACCCACCAGCGCGCCGGCCGCGGGCCGGTGAACGTCCATACCGGCGCGTCCGGATCGACGGCGACGGCCTCCAACAGCAGCCGCGGGCTCTCCTGAAGCCAGACGAGCGCGCCGCCGCGGTCCGCCGGCGACTTGCCGCCCTCGACCGTGCGCGGGTCGAGAACCTCGACGGCCCGGGTCCGAACCATCGCGGCCGCCCACCGGTCAAAGCGCCCGACGTGGCGTATGAGCTGGGCCAGATCCCAGCCCGGGCAGGTCGGAACAGGTCTTGACAGGTCGGCCTCGCCGAGTAGATCGGTGAGGAGCCGGTTCTGCGCCAGCAGGCCAGCGGCGTAGTCCACAGCCGGACCATAACGTCCTCAAGCCGCCGAGGCGCTGTAGTCGGCGTCTTCGAGTTGCCAGGAGATCCACTCGGCCCACGGCCGGTCGGGCTGGGTGTAGGAGACGAAGAAGTCCCAGCCCGCGCCGCTACCGCTGGTGCTGTGTGTGTCGCCCCCGTGGCTCAACCGGACAGCGTGCCACCGGGACGGGCCGGGTCAGACCGTGCTCGTATGGCGCTGGCCGGGCCCGGAGAGGGGTCACGTCCATGGACTCCACTGATCCTGGAACCGGTCGGCCGAACCCGCGCCCGCTACTACACGGCAGGCCCCGCTTCCCCCAGCCGGCGCTCGACACCGCACGCACGCCCATGACCTTGAAGAAGCCGTACGCCAGCTGGCAGGTAACCCGCGGGCCGCCGTAGCCCGATCGGTGGTGGCGTAAGGCCCTCTCCCCGCCGGTACGCGGCGCCGCCGCTGCATGACCGGTTCTCCCAGCCCCGGCTGAGCGCGTGCGCCCGGCTGGACGACGATGCTGATGCCAACGGGCGGGCGACAGCTGGTCGTCATCGTGAACAGCCCCTGGAAACTCCTGTCCTGGAAGTGGGTGGCGGTGTCCGAACATCAGATCATCTCGTTTCTGACCGACTACGGCCTCAGCGATGGTTTCGTGGCGACGTGCCACGGGGTGCTGCTCGACATCACGCCCGGCGCCCGGGTGATCGACATCAGCCATGTCGTACCCCCGCAGGACATCCGAACCGGTGCGCGGCTTCTCGCCAGAGTCACGCCGTACCTGCCGAAGGCGATTCACGTCGCCGTCGTCGATCCGGGTGTCGGCGGGCAGCGCCGTCCCGTCGCCGTGGACACCGCCCGCGGGATCTTCATCGGCCCGGACAACGGCCTTCTCGCCTGGGCGGTGGAGGCAGCGGGCGGCGCGCTGGCGGCGTACGAGCTGACGAACGAGAAGCTGTTCCGGAAGCCGGTCTCGCGTACCTTCCACGGGCGCGACATCTTCATGCCCGTCGCCGGTCATCTCGCCCGCGGTACGGCTCTGGCCGACGTCGGGCCGGAAATCCCGACAGACTCGCTGGTGGCCCTGCCCGCGCCGGTGGAGAGGCTCGAAGGCGGTGAGCTCCTCTCGGAGGTGATCCTGGCCGACCACTTCGGCAACCTCCACCTGGCCAGCGCCGTCGACCGGCTCGACTCCTTCTCGCTTTCGGTCGGCCATCCGGTGGTCTGTGTCACGCCGGCCGGCGAACACCGGGCGACCTACGTCGAGGTCTTCGAGGAGGTCCCGCTGGGGGAGCTGGCCTTCTACGGCGACGCGGTGGGGCAGCTGACCATCGCGGTGAACTCCGGGAACGCGGCGGAACGGCTCGGTGTCACCACCGGCGAGATACTCCGGATCCGCATCGCACCCTGATCCGGGGCGCCGGAAGCCCGGAGACCGCGCCGCCGCCAGTTGTCACCAGGCCGGCCCCAAAGCCGACGCCACAGCTGTACCCGCCGGGCATCCCGGCGCTGTCGCCCGGTGCGCGGGATGGTGGGATGGCGGCGCGGCGGGAGCCGGCGGACGACAGCCGCGCGGGCGCGAAGTGCGGCGTGGATGGCCACGCGGACCGGCACCGGCGGGAGGGCGAGGCCGACGCCTTCGCGGACCGGCGGCTCGAGCAGCGTCGCGACGAACGGTCGGACCAGGGGCACCAGCGGCCGCGGCAACTGTGACTCGACCAGCGCGATCGGCGCCTCGCTGATGCGTTCCCCGAGCGGAGTCGAGGAAATCGCGCTCTACCTGCCGGCAGGTGGCGATCAGGAGGTCGGGAATCTGCCCGGGCTCGTGCCCTGGCCGCGCCTTCGCGATCTGAAGGATCCCACCGGTGGACGGGAGTTCCCAACGAGGCGATCAGCGGTTCGACAAACCCGCTCAACGCCCCTCCCGTCGACGATCTTCAGTGGCGAAAGCACATCACGGTTGTCGCGCGCATGCCGGATTCTTGGAGAACCTCAGGTGTCGCAACGCGGCCAGGTGAGGCGCCTGGTCGATCAGGACGGTTCGAGTGGATTGGGGTGGACGCGACGAACGTCGCCACCCCGCCGATGAGTTCCACCCGGTGGTTGGCAAAAGCCGCGCCGAGTGCTCGGTCCAGCGCTTCCGCGTGGTCGTCGACGTTGTGAAATACACCTTTCCGGTTGTAGAAGGCGAGCAATGTCCGTGCCGGCCTGGACAGCTTTGCCGCGGTGGCCAGGATGGTCGAGCCGAACAGCACCGCCTGGGGTGACATGGCCGGCCGGATCGACGTCAGCAGCTGGCCTGTCTTAATTTCAAGGTCACCAGGCATGCAGTGCAGCAGGTAGTTCACACCGACCGAGTCGAACGGTGCACCGGGTAGCTCACCTACCGGTTCGAGTGCGTTGTGGACCGCGGTTCGCGGGGCGAACCGCCTGATCCTGGTCGAGGCCGTACGCAGGGCATTCTCGTTAAGGTCCACCAGCGTCACAGCCGGGTTCGGGGTGGGCCACCGCGCCTTGTCGAGGTAGTACCCGGTGCCGACCCCGATGTCGAGGTGCCGGGCGCTGGCGTGGCCGTCGTACAGCCGGCGCAGCCGCTCGGTCGGGCACCGCCACACGAAGCGATTGGAGATTCCGAGTACGCCGATGTCGTAGGCGGCCAGTACCCACCGGTTGTAGGCGGCCTGACCGGCGAGCACGTCGACGGAAAGGTCTTCGGCTCCGGATCCGTGACTGGAAGTAGTTGATGTCATGCGGAAAGTCTTGTCTATTTGGTCGCGCTGCGCGAGCAGTGTCGGATCGTCAGCAAAGGATGGGTCGTATCCAGGACTGGCCGCGGGGTCAGAACGGCGCCGCGGCGGGCGCGACCGTGGTGAGGATGGTGGTCAGGGCGGCGGCGGTTGCTGGGTCGGCGGGCAGGTAGGCGACGAGGCGGTGGTCGTCGGTGCCGGGCAGGAGCAGGATCTCGAAGGCCAGCCGAAGGTCGCCGGAGGTCGGGTGGCCCACCGCTCGACGCCGGTCCAGGCCGGCAGGGCGGCGGCGGTCGCGAAGCGGCGGCCGAACTCGCCGAACACGTAGCGCGCGAGGTTGGCGGGGACGTCGCCGACGAGGCCGACCGGAGCGGCGAGGCGGGTGAACCCGGTGGTGTGGGCGAGCACGTCGCCGTGCGCGGTGACGAACCGCCCCGGGTTACCTGGAGGCTGGTTGGTTTGAGGGAAGTGCGTTGCGTCGGGTCAGATGAGGAGATCGTGTACTCGGACCGGGGTGAGGCCGGCTGTGCGTAGGTTCGCGACGATTCTGGGAAACGCGCTGACGGTGCCCGGGTACCCGAAGTGCAGGCTCACGATCGAGCCCGGCCTGGTGTCGGCGCGGATGCGGGCGACGACGGCGTCGGCTCCCGGGGAGGTGTAGTCGAGCGGGTCGACGTCGAAGTCGACGACCGTGCGGTAACCGGCGGCACCGGCCTCGGCGAGGATCAGCGGGGTGGCGGTGCTCGTGCCGGAAGGCCGAAAGTAGCGGCCCTGGGTCGGGGCGAGCCGGGCGAGGACGTCCCGGCAGCCGGCGATCTCGGCGGCCACCTGATCGGCGGGCAGCGCGGTCAGCGTCGGGTGGGTGTGGGTGTGGTTCGCCAGTTCGTTACCGGCCGCCAGGATCGTCGGGACGAGATCGCGATGGCCGTCCAGCCACTGGCCGACCGCGAACACCGTGATCGGCACGGAGAGCTGGGCGGCGTCGGCGAGGAGCCGGTGGGCCAGTGCGAGATCCTGGCCGGCCTCGTGCGGACCGAGATGGAAGGTGAGCGCGATCCGGGACCGGTCTCGCGGGCCGTGGGTGACCGCAGCCGCGGGCCCTCCCGGCGCCAGTCCCGGGCCGGTCGGGTCCGACGCCGCGGAGGGTGCCGCCGTGCCGGTCCCCGCGGGGCCGAGGGCTGCGGCGGAAGGCTGCGGGGCGGACGACGGTGGGGCTGACGCCGCCGGTTGCGGCCCTCCGCCGGCACAGGCCGCGAGGCCGCCGCCGCCGGCGGCGGCGGCCGCCGCGGCGCCGGTCGCGGTCAGGAAGCGGCGGCGGGAAAGGTCGCGATCGAATGTCTCGGTCATAACGGAGGCTACTCGACGTGGCTGACGGTCATCGGGTGCGACGGTAGCCGGGAAAATCCCGTCCGGTTCCTGGCCACAGTCGGTGTTTCCTTCCGCAGGTCCCTGAGGCGTCGAGTGACGCCGCTGCCTTGACCAGCGACGGCGACGGAAGGCGGCCAGGCGCAGGCCATCGACCGCAGGCCATCGGCCGCCGGCCGCCGGCCGGCAATTATGTTCCGCGGCGTCCGGTTCCTCTCGCTGAGTCCGTTCCCAGTATTCCGGGGCGGGATGTGAGAGCGATGAGACAGACGAGGAATCGGTGCACACTCACCTCGACGGCCCGGCCGACATGGGAGTGCCTGAGCCCAGCGCATCCGGCGTGGCTAGTCTGATTCCGTGCCGCTCCGAGCCTCCTCCCGTCGTCGGCGAGCGACGAACAGATTCCGCGGTTCGGATCCGAGAGTGCTTGTGGTGGCGGTGACGCTGGTCGTCGCCGTGCTCGCTCTTGGTCTCTACCTGGCCACCGACACCGGGCGTGGCTCGGATGCGCAGGCCACCGCCCCCAGAGCCACCGTCAGTGCCTCGCACCCGGGGATGTCGCACCTGGCGACGGGTGGTCCGGTGAGCCCCTCCGGCGCCGCCGGTGGCGGTGGCGTCCCGGCTGTCGACGTCTACTCCCAGGCTCGCGCGGGGATGCTGAGCCCGGCCGTGCGCGACGACCCGCTGCTGGTCTACGTGCCGAACCTGCGCGACGGCACAGTCACCGTGATCGACCAGCGCACCCTGCGGGTGACGGAGAGCTACCACACCGGCCGTGGGCCGCAGCACGTCGTCCCCTCCTGGGATCTGCGGACCCTGTGGGTGAACAACAACCAGGGCAACAGCCTGTCGCCGATCGACCCGCGTTCCGGGCGGCTGGCCGGGCCCGCGGTACCGGTCACCGACCCGTACAACCTGTACTTCACGCCCGACGGGGCCAATGCGATGGTCATCGCGGAGGCGAACCACGAGATCGACTTCCGTGATCCGCACACGTTCGCGCTGCGGCACAGCCTCGACGTGGGCAGCGCCTGCGCGGGCGTGAACCACGTCGACTTCTCCGTCGACGGCTCCTACGCGATCGCCACCTGTGAGTTCGCCGGCCGGCTCGTCAAGGTCGACATCGCCCACCAGAGGGTCCTCGGCTACCTCGACCTCGGCCGGGAGTCGGCACCGCAGGATATCAAGATCGACCCGGCCGGCCGGGTCTGGTACGTCGCCGACATGAACTCCGACGGGGTCCACCTCATCGACGGGGACAACTTCACCAAGGTCGGTTTCGTGCACACCGGGCCGGAGACCCACGGGCTCTACCCGAGCCGCGACGGCCGGTTCCTCTACGTCGCCAACCGCGGCGGGCAGATGGAGTCGATGAAACCGCCGTTCCCGCACGCCGGAACGCAGGGCTCGGTCTCGGTCATCTCCTTCGCCACCCGCGCGGTGGTGGCCACCTGGCCGATCCCCGGCGGGGGAACCCCGGACATGGGCAACGTCAACGCCGAAGGCACCCGTCTGTGGCTCGCCGGCCGGCGCAGCGACGTCGTCTACGTGTTCGACACCGGCGGCGGGAACGGCGCGGATCCGACCACCGGCAGGCTCCTCACCGAGATCCCCGTTGGGCACGAACCGCACGGCCTCACGGTCTGGCCGCAACCCGGGCGTTATTCCCTGGGCCACACCGGAATCATGCGCTGATCCTGCGCCCACCGGGCAGCTTGTCCCAGCGCTCTCGTGTCACGCTCGCCGCCCGCGACCAGGCCGGCCCGCCGGCTCCCGCTGTGTCAGTCTTGGGTGAGAAACCCGCTGGGTATGGATAACTACCAGCTGTCTGCCCCGTCATCGGGCTCGCGACGACGGTCTGCCGAGGCGAAAAGCGCTGCGACACAGGGGTTTGTGTACCCAACCAGCACTAAGGCGAACTGCAGGTCATTCCTGAAGGGGCGGGGTCGGTCAAGCGGTCACGGTGTGGGGGTTGGGCCTGTTTCCGGGGTGGTGGGGGTCATGACCTGCACGGCCACGCGTCTGATCGTGTGAACCCTGCTCACGCCGCTGTGCGTAGCGCGCGGACCTGCCCGTCGCGTAGCGCGTAGAAGACGAACGTGAGCAGCTTGCGGGCCGCGGCGACCTTGCCGATGTTGGTGCCGCGGCGGGCCCCGACGCGGGTCTTGGTCGGGGGCGAGGATTGGGGTGGTGGCGGGCAGGATCTGGACGGCTTCGATCGCGGCCCAGCGGACCAGGGTGAAGCCCTGTTTGGTGATGTGCCCGCGGTGCACCGTGGTGTCGGATTCGCGGTGGCGTGGGGTGAGACCAGCCCAGCTGGCCAGATGGCCGGGCGTGGGGAAACGGGTGATGTCCCCGATCTCGGCGACCAGCACCGCGGCCAGGGTCTTCCCGATCCCGGGGAGGGCGAGCAGCGCCTGATAGCCCGGATCCCGCGCAAGCCGGCCAGTGAGCTGGGACGCGGCCGCGTCGATCTCGAAGTCGAGTAGGTCGATGATCCGGCGCAGGCTCGTGATGCGGGCGTGAAACGGGCTGGGGAGCTGGACCTGGCCGAGGAGCTCGGTGCCAGCCTGGCCGAACAGGTCGGTCATGGGCACCGCGACCCCGTTCTTGGCGAGCACCGCGTGGATCTGGGCCTTGCACGCTGACCGGATCGCGACGAGCGCCGCGCGGTGCCGGACGGTCTCGCGGAGTTCCCGCACCGGCGGTGGCGCGACCCACGCTTCGGGTAGGCGTCCCATGCGGAGCAGGTCCGAGGCGGGTTGAGAGGTCGGCGAGAATCTGCCGGTCGGCGCCGGCTCCCGACTCGCCTCGGCTCGCACCAAATCTGTCTGCCTCGTCCGAGCCTGCTCTGTGGACCGTCGGGGCGGGTCAGCCCGCCCATGCCTTCAACCGGGCCGGTTCGCGGTGGGCGCCGTCGCGGGGCCATAGCTGGACGCGCCATTCGTCACCCGGCATCGTCGAACCCGGCCAGCCACGATGCACGAACCCGCGGCCGGTGATCAGCGCCGTGTATCGGCCTGCGGGGACCTCGAGCCGCAGGTTCTGAATGGTTGTCGTCGACTCGTACAGGAGCCCGAACTCGTCGACGTCGATCGACGCACTGAACGCCTCCTGCCAGGCATCGAGGTCGCTCGCTGGCTGCGCGGACCACCGTTCCACCCGTAGCGCCACCGCGAAGTTGCACTGGTGCGGGGAGAGTACGACCAGCAGCGGCCCGCCCTGCGCGACTCCGTCCGTGTTGATTGCATCGTGGATGATCTGAACGGGGTCGATCTCGTCCCAGACATCGGTGTACAGGTAGAACTGCCCGTGGTCGTAGACCGCCCTCGTTTCCTGGACGTGCTCGCGCACCGGCTTGTCGGCCTTCGTCATTCCGGTGCTTCCCACGCTTTCTGCCGGGTCCGTAGTCCTGACCGGGCCAGATCCCACGACCGCGCGCGGGAAACCGGCTTCGGCCGCTGCCTTTCGTGGCGGCGCGCAGCCGAGAAGGGTGACCAGCGCCATCGCGATGGTGGTGATGTAAGCCGCGTTGGCCGCCAGGATACCGAGCCGGCCGATCGGCGCTTTGTGGCCTGTCCTGGGGGCCGAGGTAGGCCGGTGCCGGTCGCCGCCATGGGAAGCAGCGGCCGGCGGCGGCATGTCAGGCTGGCTCGAGCATCTCGAGGTTGCGGGACCACGCAGGCGGCTCCGGCACACCGCCCTTCGAGGTGACCATAAGGTAGGCGTCACCCTAGGGCTGGAAGATGAGTGGGTTGGTCGGGTCAGCCCCGACTTGCTGCGGGTGGAGCTGTTGCCGGCCAGCCTCCGGCGTAGTGGGCGGTGCGGGCTGAGGCGCTGCGGCAGGTGTTCCGCGCTCGGCGCCGCCAGGTGCGGGAGGAGACATCGTGGTTCTTTCTGGTGTCGGGTCTGGGCCGGTAGCCTGATCAAGCAATGATCAGGCTACCGGCCCAACAAGACTCGAACTCAAAACCGCAGGTCGATGGGCTGTAGCCCTCGGCCTCGTCGCCTGTAGACCACCGCGTTTGGCAGTCAACCGCCAGGTCATGGCGCATGTCAATCTTCGTCGACATCGATGAGTGCACCCAACCAGCATTAATGCGAACCTGAACCTGCAGGTCAACGGCCCGGCCGTGTCCGTCGAACCCGCTCACACGAAGATCCGTAGGGCCGGCTACGCCGGCAACACGAACACCAGGAAGACTGGCCGGCGGCAGGCTACGGCAGCAGAGTGAAAGCGGGGACGTGGCTTGGACGGACCATGCTGAAGTGCCGGCGGTCCTCACACCTGCTCACCCAGCGCGGAGAACCGTCTCGCCACCGTTGGGTGCATTTCGGCCAGCCTGGTCACGTCGGTCCGTGTGTCGAGGGCCTACCGGTTCGGTCGAACCGGATCCGCAGGACACCGCCGAGGTTGGTCAGGTACATGGCACGGTCGGGATCGTCGACGGGAGTGGCTTCGACCGCCGTCCGACCAGTCCTGACCGCCTCCTCGATGTCGTCGTAGGAACCACTTCCCTCGAAGCGGAGCTACAGGGCAGCGCCCAGGGCGTTCAGCCACTCGGCGTGGTCGGGATGGTGCGCGGGGCTGGCCGCCAGCGCCCGCCGCAGAACCTCGGCCACGCTGTCCAGCCCGGAGTGGTCACCGGTACGGAGCGCCTCCACAGCTGCCTGACGACTCGCGAGGCCCGCGGGCCGATGATCCGCGGCGGCCCTGACCGACACGGTCTGCGGTCCGGTCGCGCGGGAACCGGCGCGACCGGTCCCAGCCCTGAGCGCCTCGCCGTTTCCGCATTCCACGTCGCCTCGCTCCGTCCGCCGACAGTCAGGAACGGAGGTGGGACAGCGCGGCGGCGTAGGCCTGTGGATCGGACAGAGCGGGCAGGCTCACGCCCAGGGCGTAGAGCGCTGTTCGCACGGCAACGTCCGGATCCGGGTACAGCGCGCCGCGCAGGGCCCGGGCCAGCCAGCCGAACAGGTTGCTGCGAAGGCGTTCGGCCTCCGTCATCCACGGGGCCGTCGGATCGTTGAGTGACCCACTCGCCGTTGACGCACGCCGCAGCCAGGCGCGCACCTCCAGGCCGAGCGGGGACGACGCTGTGATCCGGCGGAAACGGCCGGCCTCCGCGTCGGCGAGTGCCCTGCGCAGGCCGGGTGTACCGGCGACGCCGAGATGATCGACGATGCGCCGGACCTCGGCGACCGCCGTGGCGCGTTTCGCGGCCGGCGAGGCGGCGGAGACGGCGTCGATCAGAAGAGCGACCTGCTGCGGATCACGCACCGCCACGCTCATCGACAGGCCGCCGTCTTCCGGTGCGGCGCCGCTGAACCACGGCTCGAACTGAGCCGTCAGCATCCGGCCGGACAGCGCGCTCGGTGTCGGCAGGACACCCGTGACGAGACCGGCGAGCACAACGGCGCGGGTGGCATCGCGTGCAGCGCCGCCGCTATCCGGGCTCTGGTCGACGGGGGCACGTCTGACCTGTTCGAGGTGGGCGTCGAGCCGACCGGTTCCGGTTCCCGTCACTTCGTCGATCCGGCCGGGATCGAAGGCCGTCAGTACCGTCCCGTCGACGGCGTAGGCGAAGCGCGGGTGGGCGTAGTCGTGGCGGAGCACGGCCACCGCTTCGGTGCCCTGGGAGACGGCGGTCAGGAGCGTTCCGACCCCGGCGAACCCGTTAGGTTCGAGGACCACGGTCCATCCGCCCAGCTCGACGGCACCGGCGATCTGCGGGTAGCCGGAGAGGTAGGAGTTCTGCCGCTCGAAGGTCTCCTCGGGGCCCAGCTCGGTGACGGTGTCCGGGTAGCCGCCCATCCGGCGGAGTGCCTCAGCGGCATCGACGCCACGGACGAAGGTGAGGCAGAAGATCTCGCCGAGCGTCTCGCAGAGCCAGCTGGCCTCCGTCAGCTTTGCGATCATTCCCGGACTGTACAGATCTTGAGCGGCCGGCCATCACCGCGGTGAGACAGGCCCACCGCTTTCCAGCATCGCGAGCAGGACTGTCAGCCGGGTGGCGCGGCTCGCCGGATTCGATGCCGTCAGCAGGCGGTGCAGGACGGAGTAACGATCGGCGCCGTTCAGCGCGGCGAACGCCGAGCCGGCCGTTGGCGACGCCGCCAGCGCGGCCGCCAGATCGTCGGGAATCTGGGCCTTCGCCGCTCCCGGGTAGGCCCGGTCCCAGCGTCCGTCCGCCTTCGCGCGCTCGATCTCGGCCTGCCCCCGGGGCCGCATCCGGCCCTCCTCGATCAGCCGCGCCACCAGGACGGTGTTGCGCTCCGACCACAGTGAGGCCCTACGGCGCGGGGTGAAGCGCTGCTGGAAGGTGGCGGCGTCCAGGCTCTTTTTCTGCCCGTCGATCCAGCCGCTGCACAGCGCCTCCTCGAGCGCGAGGTCGTAGCGCAACGACGTCGGCGACGTGGTGCCCTTCTTGGCCAGGACCAGCCAGACGCCGCCGGAGACGTCCTCGTTCACGTCGAGCCAGGCCCGCCACGCGACGCCGTCGGCGACGATCAGCAGCTCCGGCGCGGCAGTGGTCCGCGCACTGGTCCCGGCCGCCTCGTCACCCACACCCATGGTGGCGAGCGTACAAAGCCCGGATGTCGGCCGAACCGGGTGCCGTTTCAGGACAGGGGGTGGCCGCGGGCGGCGAGCTGTTCGCGGACGACGACCCGGGTGTAGGAGACCGCTTAATAAGTCCGACACGACGTTGAGGGCCTGCGTGCCCGCGCCGACACCCCGTCTGACCGGCCCTGGCGGCCCTTGGCCACCGGACACTGACCCGCTAGTGGGCGGCTGGTGCGGTGGGAGACGGCGTTGCTGTATGCCTCGGTGGATCGGGCGCAGCACCCCTACCGGCCCCGTCCGGGGGCGAAAGCACTGCGGCACAGGGGTTTGTGACCTAACCAGCATTAATGCGAACCTGAACCTGCAGGTCAACGGCCCGACCGTGTCCATCGAACCCATCCACGCGAAGATTCGTCGAGCCGGCTACGCCGGCAACACGAACGTCAGGAAGATCGGATAGGAGCCGGTCGCCGCGATCACGGTACGGATCCCGCAGTGGTATCAACGGTGATACCATTGGGTGGTGGCGATGACACTGCGCTTGACGGATGACGAGGCGGAGGCTCTGCGCCTGCGCGCGGAGCTGGAACAGCGGTCAATGCAGGAGATCGCCCGGCAGGCGATCCGGGAGTACGTCGAGGCGCACAGCCGGGCGGAGCTGCTGGATCAGGTGTTGGACGAGGAGCTTCCGCGGTACGCCGAGGCGCTCCGCCGGCTCGGCGAATGATCTACCTGACGCTTCGTGAACTGCTGTACATCGCCGAGCGGGCCATCGGCTCCGAGCCCGTGGTCAGGGACCATGGCCTGCTCGAATCCGCTCTCGCGCGCCCGCGGGCGACGGTGTTCGGCCATGACGCCTATCCCACACTCGACGGCAAGGCCGCCGCGCTCCTGCATTCGCTGGCTCGTAACCACGCCCTCGTCGACGGGAACAAGCGGCTCGCGCTCGCCGGTCTGATCGCCTTCTACGGTGTCAACGGCCGCCGCCTGACGCTGACCAACGACGAGGCCTACGACCTCGTGATGGGCATCGCCTCCGGTGCCCTCGACTCCGTCGAGGACATCGCCAAGATCCTTGAAGGGGTGACCCGGAGCCGTCGGTGAGGACCCATGGCCGTCGTGTGCGAGGTATGTCCGCACCGGGTTCCTCGGTCCGCTCCGACGGCCAATGGCGGCTGTGGCCAGTGGCGTACGGTGCGGCCATCTTCCGCTGTCAGGATCGTGCGCGAACTCGTCCTCGCAGCTCACGGCCTTGATCGCGAGCTTGGGTGCACCCAACCAGCACTAATGCGAACCTGAACCTGCAGGTCAACGGCCCGACCGTGTCCATCGAACCCGCCCACGCGAAGATCCGCCGGGTCGGCTACACCGGCAACACGAACACCAGGAAAACTGGCTGGCGGCAGGCCACGGCAGAAGAGTGAAAGCGGGGACGTGGCTTGGACGGACCACGCTGAAGTGTCGGCGGTCCAACGTGGCGATATGCGCCGCCTGGAACTTCTCTGTGACCGCGACGACGAAGGCGTCGGCAACGGTTTCTCGGCTTGCGCTCGGGCTCGTTCGAGCACGTTCCTACCGCAACATGACCAGGCTGGCGGAGCGGATTGTCCTGGTGATGAACGACCAGGAACTGGACACCCTGCTGCACGACCATTGCCTCACCGAAGTGCAGACTCTCACCTCGGATGCGGAGGCGAACCTGTTCCGGTTCGCCGAACTGTGGCTCACTCGCCACCGTCCAGGCAGCCCGCTGGGATGAGGTGAAGACCGCCTACCATCGGAGCCGCGAACACGAAATCCGCTGGCTCGCGAGCGGCGGCTCTGGACACAGCCAGCTCAGGCCCGGTGATTGGTGAGAGACTGGAGCAGTGGGCTCTTCCGGGGGCGAGAGGTATGAGTGGGACTTTTTTG
Organism: Parafrankia discariae; assembly: GCF_000373365.1. Lineage (NCBI taxonomy): Bacteria > Bacillati > Actinomycetota > Actinomycetes > Frankiales > Frankiaceae > Parafrankia > Parafrankia discariae. Next base: position 4,051 of record NZ_KB891249.1, on the reverse strand, counting down.
TCTCCTACGCCCGGTCGGACGAGGCCTGGGCGGAGTGGGTCGCCTGGCAGCTGGACTCGGCCGGTCATCGGGTGCTGTTGCAGGCCTGGCACATGGTCGGGGGGACAAGCTGGTCGGAGGGGATGACGGCCGGGATGCGCCGCTCGGCCCGGACGGTGGCGGTGCTCTCTCCGGCCTATGTGGCCTCGGATGCATGTTCCGAGGAGTGGCAGGCGGCTTGGCGCTCCGACCTCCTCGGCCGCGGCCGCCGGCTGCTGCCTGTCCGGGTGGCGACCTTCTTCCCGCCGGCGCCCTTCGACGGGATCGTGTGGACAGACCTGGTCGGCGTCGCGGAGGCGGAGGCAGCGGCCCGGCTCCTCGGGATGGTCGAGACGGCGACGTCCGGGAGCTACCGGCCGGCGCAGCGGCCGCTGTTTCCAGGCCCGGGCGCTGCGAAGCCTCGATTCCCGGGGGGCGAAGGCACAGGCAGCGGCAACGCGGTCAGTCCGGCCGATCTGTCGGTGCTTGGGGCCGACGATGCCCCCCGCGCACAGTTACAGGAAGCTCTGGCCCGCTATGAACAAACTCTCGACCGTGAACACCCTGGCACCCTGACGACCGTCGATGTCCTCCGCCAGGCCCTCGACGGGCTGGGAGATCTGGCGACCACGCGGACAGCACTGGCGAAGATGCTGCCCGACCTGCAGCGCACGCTTGGCCAGGACCACCCCGACACGTTGAACGCGGCCCACATCCTCGGCTGGGCTCTGGGTGATCTCGAGGAGCACGACGCCGCGCGGCGCATTCTGGAGGACACCCTCGGCCGCCGGCGACGAGTTCTTGGCCTCGATCATCCCGGTACCCTGGCCACCGCACACAGTCTCGGCTGGGTGCTGGGCGATCTCGGCGACTTTTCCGCGGCGCGGACCGTGCTGGAGGACGGGTTCGATCGTCGGCGGCGAGTCCTTGGCCAGGACCATCCGGACACCCTGCACACCGCCCACGGACTCGGGTGGATGCTGGCGACACTCCGTGAGTACCCGGCGGCGCGGGCGATCCTCAACGACACCCTCGGCCGCCGGCGACGAGTCCTCGGCCACGACCATCCAGACACCTTGAAGTCCGCCAGCAACCTCGGGTGGACGCTGGTCGAGCTCGGCGACTACGAGACAGCGCGCGTGGTCCTCCACGACACGCTCGGCCGCCGGCGACGACTCCTCGACCAGCACGACGTCCTTGTCCTGGAGACAGCCGAGGATCTGGCACGAGTGCTCGGCAAGCTTGGCGACGAGGCGGCTGCGAGCGCGCTTCTACGGGAACTCGCTGAAACCCGCACCGAGAAACTGGCCCGCCAGCGTCCAACCCTGGGCGACGACCACGCCGACACTCTGTCAACTGCCTATGCCCTGGGCTGGACGCACCACAAACTTGGCGATCACGTGGCGGCACGGGTCATTCTGGAGGACACGCTGGACCGCCAGCGCCGAACCCTGGGCGAGGATCATGCGGATACTCTGAACACGACCCACCTCGTCGGTGTCACTCGCGGTGAGCTCGGGGACCACGCGGCGACGCGGGAGATCCTGTGGGACACCCTGGTTCGTCAACAGCGCACGCTCGGCCACGACGACGTCGGTGCCCTGAACACCGCCCATGCTCTGGGATGGGCGCACCAGAAGGCCGGCGACAAGACCGCCGCGCAGGTCGTGCTGCGAGACACCTTGCCCCGTCTGCGTCGAACGCTCGGTCACGAGCATGCTGACACCCTGAGCGTGGCCGACCTGCTCGGACACGTCCTCTGCGAGCTCGGCGATTATCCGGCCGCGCAGGTTCTCCTGCGGGACACGCTGACGCGCCGGCAGCAGGCCTTCGGACCTGACCATGCGGACACCCTGGCCACCGCCGACCTGTTCGTCGTCGCGCTGCAGGGGACCGGTGACCAGGCCACGGCGCGAGAGGTGCTGCAGGACACGCTCACCCGGCGCCGGCAGGCGTCAGGTCATGACCACGCCGACACCCTGGCCACAGCCCATTCCCTCGGCTGGGCCCACATCGACCTCGGTGATCACGTGGGCGCGCGGGCTCTGCTGGGGGATACCCTCACGCGGCGACGGCGAGTCCTCGGCGAAGATCACCCCGCCACGCTCGACACGGCCTACGCACTCGGTGCGACGCTGAGCGCTCTCGGGGATCATGCCGCCGGGCGGATGGTGCTGGACGACGCACTGACCCGAATGCGACGCGTCCTTGGCGAAGATCACCCCGACACCCTGCACACGGCGTACGTCCTCGGGTGCGCCCTGTGCTGTCTCGCCGAACATGCCGCCGCTCGAACCGTTCTGGATGACACGCTGGCCCGCAGGCGACGGATCCTCGGCCCCGACCACATCGATACGCTGACGACGGCAGAGGCGCTCGCGCGGGCGCTCGACGATCTCGGTCGCCATGAGGCCGGACGGGCAGTCCTCCTCAGCAACGTCAGTCAGCTCCAGGAGGTCGTCAGGCTCAGTCAGTGGACCCTCGGTCATGACCATGTCGACACGCTCAAGGCCGCGGATCTCCTGTGCCGGACCCTGGTAGGCCTCGGCGATCTGGTGGCCGCGCAGGACGTCCTGCAGGAGACCGTCGACCGCCAGCGGCGGACCCTCGGCGACGACCATGCCGACACACTGACGATCGCCCAGGCGCTCGGCTGGATCCTGCGCGAGCTCGGTGACCGCAGGGCCGCGGTGTTGGTCCTCCAGGACACCCTCGACCGTCGACGGCGGGCCCTGGGCAAGGACCGGCCTGAGACCCTGCACACCGCGCACTGCCTCGGTCGGGTCCTCGACGAGAACGGCGACCATCTAACCGCCCAGGCGCTCCTGCAGGACACCTACACCCGCAGGGCGCGAGTCCTCGGCGCCAAGCACCCCGCAACGGTGGAGACGGCCCAGCTGCTCACACCACCCTCGCGCGACAAGCAGACACCGGCAGAGCCGGAACTCGAATGTCGCCAAAAGTGAGCGGCACGGGACGCCCGGTCAGTCAGGGGCCCCGTCCATCGAGGCAGGAGCTCAGCAGGATGGCGTCCTGGGCGGTCAGCGTGCTCGCCGCGAGGTCTGGCAGCGATCCCGCCGCCGGTAGACCGAGGTCGGCGAACGGATCGCCGGGCTTCAGGTCGCGGTCTTGGCATGGACGTCCTGATCAAGCATGGTCAGGGTGCTGACCCAACAAGACTCGAACCCAAAGCCGCAGGTCGATGCGCTGCAGCCCTCGGCCTCGTCTGGCCCAACCGCCGCGCTGGATAGTCAAGCCGCAGGTCATGGCATGTGTCGATCTTCGTCGACATCGCTGAGTGCGCCCGGCAGGGATCGAACCTGCGACCCAGTGCTTAGAAGCAATTGGGGCTGGTGCGGAATGCTGAACTGCCTGTTCACAGGTGGTGCGCGAGCGCCGAGGGCATAGTTATCAGCTGTCTAACCGTGAAGGTTCGAGGGCTATGCGCCGGGGATTTTTGCTGGCAGCCAAACCTCCGTCGAGGTGCGCTGTGCCGGGCCGGCGATGGCGCGCTGTAAAGCCGATCTGGCGTTCTGTAGCGAGGTAGTGGGTTGAGAGGGTCGTGGAGCAGGTGGCACTGGGTGGCATGTTGCTGTGTCGCGTCGAACCTGGCCGACGGCGTTGCCTTCTGGTCGACAATGTAAAAAACATCTTCCCCGAAATCGGGTCATCGCTTCTCCGGCGAAGGATTTTGTGGACGGGTGTGGCGGCCACGCTGTACGACCTAGGTGCGTTGCTTTCCTTCTCGAGGGGCAAGGGATTATCTTCGGGGTGGCTGCTGCCGCCGACAGGTAACACGGGTGCTGAACTTTATATTGGGTTCCTCGGCCAATCTCCAGAGAGCGCACCTAGGCCAGTTGTGTCGTGATCGACGGTCACGTTCTGGGCGGAGCCCAGACGAGGATGGTTTGATCCTCACCGGCGCTGGCGAGGAGGGTGCGTCCGTCGGGCAGGGGCAGAACGGCTAGCGCGTTCACCCAGTCGGTGTGGCCGGTGAGGGTGTGGAGGGGTTGTCCGGTGGTGGGGTCCCACA
>NZ_KB891248.1 GCF_000373365.1 Parafrankia discariae | reverse complement strand
CGCCCTCTGGCTTGGTCACGAAGGCACCGACACCACCCAGGTTTACCTTCACGCCGACATGACCATCAAGGAAAAGGCCCTCGCTCGCGTCCAACAGCCCGGCACCACCCCCGGCCGCTACCGGCCGCCGGACAGCCTGCTCACGTTCCTCGACAACCTCTAACCACCGTCAGCACCCACCGGGTTATGCCGCCCCTACGATGACGACCTTCCTACCAGGCAGGCCCCCCAGCAGCCCGGTCGGCATAACCCGGACCTCGGCATATGCGGACGACTTCGTGGTCATGGTTTCCGGAACCCGGGAACAAGCCGAGCAGCTCCTCCCCGAGATCACCGCGGCCATCGGGCCGATGGGGCTGTCCCTGTCGGCGGAGAAGACACTGGTCACCCATATCGACGAGGGGCTGGACTTCCTCGGGTGGCGCATCCAGCGACACCGCAAGAGAGGGACAGCTCAGCACTATGTCTACACCTATCCGTCGAAGAAAGCCCTCCAGGCAATCAAGACGAAGGTGAAGGCGATGTGTATGCAGAACGTCAACGAGACGCTGGCCGACCTCACGCGCCGGATCAATCCGGCTCTGCGAGGCTGGACAGCCTACTTCCGGGCCGGCGTGTCGAGTGCGACCTTCGACTACCTACGCTCCTACGTGTGGAGCCGGGTGATGCGATGGCTGCGTAAGAAACACCGGCGAACCAACTGGGAGAAACTGCTACGCCGCTACTGCACGAACCCTCGGGACAAGTGGTGGCCCGCAGACGGCAACGTGACCCTCTTCGACCCGGCGTCGGTCAGCACCACCAGATACCGCTACCGGGGCGCCAAGATCCCGTCGCCGTGGCCCAGTGTCACGTGACAGAACCAGACCGCACAGCGGGGCTTGTGGAGCGCCGGATGCGTTGAAAGGCGCACGTCCGGTGCGGGAGGCGACCCGAGGAGACGGGCTGGGTGCGAGCCCAGTACCGCGCCTCAGGTCGACCTCACCCCGGTCTCCTCCAAGCCATTCAGACCATCTCCCCACACCCCCTCCTCCCTCAACCGGCCGAATTCACGGAGAGCGACCGTCCGCAGGCATCAGTTCCGCCACGCCAGACCAGTGACGGTCGACGGAAGCCAGCGGGCGCCACATCACGTCAGGCCGAGCGGGAAGCACGCCAGCAGGACCTGCTCCACCGCGCACGCGCTGAGGACGTCCTGCACTGGCAGCTCTTCCACCGGCCCATCTCCGCCGAGACGCTTCGCAAGTGGCTTCGCGTCGGCACAGGCACCGCACGCGCCCTGGTCACGCAGATGCGCCGGGACACCGGAGCCGCTGTCGACGGGCGGTCACCGCCATCATCGACCTCGTGACGGGACGCGGCTGGAATGGCAACATCCCAGTGGCGCAGCATGTCCCGCTGCAGGCGCGCTCGCTCCTCGGTGTTCAGCCCGTCAAGGGTACGGTCGGCTTCGTCATGCGAATGCGGGCGCGACAGGTGTGCCATGACCCTGAACATCGCCGAACCCCCATCCGCTACGAACGCGTCCGAAGATCCTCACCGTCGACGCGGTCGAGGCGTCGACCGTGGTCATCACGATGGGCTTCGGCGACGTCTGCCCCGTCTTCCCCGGTATTCGCTACGAGGACCGGAAACTCGACGACTCCGCCGGCCAGAGCATCGACGCCGTCCGCCCGATTCGCGACGCGATCCACATCCGCGTCGAGAAGCTGCTCGTCGATCTCCTGCCCGCCGCTACCTGACCACCGAGCCATCCCGCAGATCGACGCGACCTACCCGATCTTCTCCATCGCGGCAGCCCGGAGCCCGCGCTACCGAACCCTACCCACGTAGTAGGTGGAACTGTAGATGAGCTGCAGCTTGACATTGCTTCCAGTCCTTGGCGCGGCCCACATATAGCCGTTTCCAGCATAGATACCCATGTGGGTGATGTTTGATGGACTGCCGAAGAAGATGAGGTCTCCGGGCTGCTTCCCGGATTTCGGTATACGTATCGTGGCCTGGAACTGCTGCTGGGCAGTACGCGGCAGGTTCCGTCCAAGCTGCCGGTAGACGTACTGGGCGTATCCCGAGCAGTCGAAGGCGTAGGGTCCCGCGGCGCCGTAGACGTACGGTTTGCCGTTCTGCAGGGACGCAAGGTAGACGGCCTTCGCGCCGATCTCGCTTGACGGGACCGCGCTATAGGTGGGTGTGGATACAGCACCGGACTGCCCCCCACCGGTGCGGACGGACCTCACCGCCGGGGGTGGGGCCTGGACTGTGACCGTCGTTGCTCCGGCGATCGAGGGACGCAGCGCGCCGGAGCCGTCAAACACGGCGGTGAGGGTGGTCGTGGACAGCAGTCGAGTAGATATCCGCGCCTCGCCAGCGGCGTCCGTGCGGAGCGTGGCCGTGGTGGTCCATTTCGGTCCGTTGACAGCCACGATGCGGATGGCGGACCCGATGAGTGGAGAACCGTCGGTATTGGCCGCACGGACGGTGAACATTACCTCGCCGTTGGGCGCGACGGTGGCCCGATCAGGGGCGATGGCGACAGTAGTGAAGTTCCGCGACGGATCAGCGATGGCGGCAGCCAATGCCGCCGCCGCGCTGTCCGTCACCGCGGGCCGAGGACCCGAATTCAGGACGTCAGCCGTGCGGATGGTGGGTGTCGGCGATGCCGCGGTGGCAGCGTCGCCGGTGGTAGCGAGCGCGAAGCCAGTCGACGCGGTGGCCAAGCTGCCGGTCGTCAGGAGAGCGAGCGTCGCTACGCGGCGCTGTGACGCTGACACACGAGGCGACATCCCGCCTGGGCGCTCCGTGGCCCTCGCTCGCGGACGGCGCCCCTGCGGCGGTGCTGGTTCCTCACGAGCCTGGTAGCCGTACCTTCTGGCGCGATCCACTCATACGTCCCTTCGTGCCCCCAATGCGATGTAACTACTATGCCATGTAGCAGATCGACATCCCTCGACGCCCGGACTCCACGGGAGTGGGTCACCAGACAAGATGGTTCACATGGGAAATCTGAGCACCGTCCACCCAGGCCAGAGTGGATGCACCCCATGGGACCAGCCGTAACAACTACAATTCGTAGTAGGTAACAGCGACGAACGGGTTGGGTCGCACCAGTCCGTCCTGCGACGGGCAAGACTGCGGGGATGGACGTACATCACCGGCCGCGGCGATGTCCAGAGGCAGCCGATGGCGGTGACCGAGGCAGGCAGGACCGCTCGCGTCGGCGTGGGATGAGATGGACGCGGCGCTTGTCAGGCGCCGCACGAGGGGGAGTTGTGGAACAACTCGGCGACCTGGAAGCCGACATCATGGACCGGGTGTGGTCCGCACGCGGCCCGGTGGCCGTCCGTGATGTCCAGACACTACTCACGCCGACGCGTCCGTTGGCCTACACGACAGTGATGACCGTCATGGACCGGCTGTTCCACAAAGGGTGGCTGACCCGGGAACGCGCCGGGCGTTCCTACCGCTACCAGCCCGCGCTGAGCCGAAGCGCTTACACCGCCCAGCTGATGAGGTCGGTGCTCTCCGGGGCGGACGACCGTGGCCTGGCGCTGCTCCACTTCGTACAGACCATGGATGCCACGGAGTACGAGACATTGCGCGAAGCCGTGCAGTGGCACTCCGCCAGCCGCGGTCGCGGCGACGAGGAACCCGCATCATGATCTTCGGTGTTCTCGTGGTGTACGCGGCCGTCGTCTCCTGCGGCCTGCCCTGTTTCCTCCGCGACGCTTCCTGGTCCTCCCGTGCGCCGCGGCTCGCCGTCGCCATGTGGCTGGCAGCAATGATCTCCGTGGTGTCCGTGGCGGCGCTGGCCGCCATGCTGCTGTTCCTACCGCTGCATGCGATCGGGGACATCCTGGTCCTGCTCGTCCAGTGGTGTGGGTGGGGCGACCACAGTCTGACGGTCTCCACCCGGTGGACGATTCCACGCACTGCCGGCGTCGTTGTGGGCGTCGCCGCAGCGCTCCGTCTCCTTCATGTCGCCGCCGCCGTCGCCGTCGCCGGCCGGCGGTCGCGTGTCCGTCACCGGCACGACGTCCGTCTGCTCGGGCGTTTCCATCCCGCGCTATCGATCTACATCCTGGATCATGCTGATCGCAGTGCGTTCTGCCTGCCGGGCCGCAGCGGCGGCGTCGTCATCACCGAAGGGGCGTTGCGGGCCCTGCGGCCCAGCGAACTTGACGCCGTCATCGCCCACGAGCGCGCCCATCTCGCCGGCAGGCACCACCTCATCCTCACCGCGACAGCGGTCCTGGCCAGGGCGTTCCCGCTCGTGCCGCTCTTCGGGACAGGACACGAGGAGCTACGCCGACTCGTCGAACTCACCGCGGACGACAGCGCGGCCCGGCGCAGTGCGCCCCAAGTCGTCGCCGAAGCCGTGCTGAGGCTAGCCGCCCCCCCGGCTCCCGTGCTGGGCATGGCGAACACCGCCGTACGGCAACGGGTCCTGCGCCTGCTGACCGCGGATCCGCCCCTGTCCCGCCCCGCTGTCGTCGGCCGGGGTCTCATCGTCGCCGTGCTGCTACTCCTGCCACTCGTTGTGACGACAGTTCCCGCTCTCAGCGATCTGGGATATCACTGCGTCTGATCGTCTCGCTGCGCCCGCCGGTCACCGACCCCCGCTACAACGACCACCGACACCTCGACGCCGAAGCCACCGCCCCGGTCACCTGCGACCCGTGACACGGGCAACCATGGCACGGGCGGCCACGAGCACCGCCCGGGGCCTCACTGGCCGGTGGATCCGGCTCAGGTCACCCGACCGACCAGGTAGGAGTCCGCCCAGATGGTCTGGAGCTTCACCACGTCACCGGTCCTCGGCGCGACCCACATCTTCCCACCGTCGGCGTAGATCCCCATGTGGTAGATCGCGCCGGGCTGGCCGAAGAAGATAAGATCGCCTGGCTGTTCGGAGCCCTGCGCGACCCTGGCTGTCGCCGCGTACTGCTGGTCGGTGGTCCGGGGAAGGGTCTTGCCGAGCTGCTTGTAGATGTACTGCACCAGGCCGGAGCAGTCGAAGCTGTATGGCCCTTCATCACCGTAGACGTAGGGCTTGCCAGCCTGCAGCGACGCCAGGTAGACAGCCTTCTCCCCCAGCGTGTTGGCCGGGATGTTGACGTTGACCGCCGGGGTCTCGACGTTCACAGCGCTGCGGGAGGCCTGCGCAGGTACCGGCGGCGGGGACGGGCGTACGTGCAGGGTCGCCTCGTTCTCGGAGCGGGCGGACTGGAGGGCATCCGTACCATCGAAGATCACCGTGACGTTCGTGGTGGTGAGGACACGCGCCGTGTAGGAAGCGAAGCCACGTTCGTCGGTGGTCAGGTGCAGAAAGGTCGCCCAGCCGGTGGGGAGCTTGACCTGCACCTTGATGAGCTGGTCGGCCAGCGGGGCACGGGTCTCCTCGTTGAACAGCGAGAAGCCGATGTTGACAGGTTCGTCCGCGTTGACGGTCACGTCGGGGTTCGTCACACGCAGGCCCACGTCGATCTTGGGCGACAGAGTCGGTGCGGAGATGTCCGTCGTGGCATCGATGACGGTGCCCGACGCGCCCTCTCCCGCTGTGCCCTGGATGGCGCCGTCGACTGCCGTCCGGGACCCGATCTGGGTCGCGAGTGTCAGTGACGTGGTGTTCGTGCCGTCGTCCAACGCCCTGTCCGGACTGGGCTCCGGGGCACATCCGGCGAGAGCCATGCCGGAGACCACGACAGTGCCGGTGGTCACCGCTGCGACGGCGCGAGCTCGGGCTCTGGCCCGGCTCGGCGCTGTGGGGACGGACGGCGCCCGATGGCGGCCACGTCCTTCCGGGTGACGTCTTTCTCCATCAAGCTGCGCACTCCGCGCAGGCACCATGGTGATCCTTCCCCTACGCCTGCGAGGTGAGCTGTCGGGTTCGGGCTGGGAGCCCGGCCGAACGCCCTGTACGCGTTCGGCTTCACCCCAAGGGCGTCGAAGGAGGCGACGCCCGGAGGAACGTGGTTCCCCCGCTCCTGCCCCAGATGCTCGTCGGAGGGGGTCACCGGACCGGGGGCAGGATTCGGCGTACGGTCCGATGCTGTGACAGATACACACACTACCTACTACGTGACATAGTAGCTAGCCATCGGATGATCTCGGAAGATCTTCGAGGGACGCCCCCATCACTCCAGCAAGATCCCTATTGGCCGACGGCGAAGTGCGCCCTCTTGAGGCGCCACCGATCACCCGGACCACCTCCGATAACGACCAAGAGCCTTCCCCGGCCCGCACGGTGCGGGCGCGCGGCAGCGGCTCAGTGCACTGCATTCGGACATCGCCGACCCTTCCCGAAGCTCGCCTTCTACTACGAGACATAGTTTTCGGGATGAGGGAGCGTCTCGATACCGACTTCTCCATCACCGAGAGACACTGATCGTCGAAGCTGGTGGCCGTCGGCCCCATGCCACGCACCGGATCGGCTGTCTCGTCGGCAGGTCCTTCGCTGTGGCCCGATGTTCGCCCTTGTCGTGCCGAGTGCCGTATCTGGGATCCACGTTGCCCTGGGGTGCCGGCGACGTGCCGGCACCCCAGGGCCCTGTTCGGCTATCCGGTACCGAGCAGGCCCTTCATGGTCTCGATCTCTGTGGTCTGCGTGGACTCGATCGTCCCGGCCAGGGCCACGGCGTCGGGGAACTGCCCGTCTCGCTGTTCGGTGCGCGCCATCTCGATCGCGCCCCCGTGATGCTGGATCATCATCTCCAGGAATTTGCGGTCGAAGTCCGGCCCGGACGCCCCCTGGAGGGCGGCCATGTCGTCCGCCGACATCATTCCCATGTCGCCGGTGCCGTGGCCGCCGCCGTGGCCGCCGGTGCCGGGCATGGCGGTGGGTTCGCCCCAGGCCTCAAGCCAGCCGGTCATCGTCTCGATCTCCGGTGCCTGCGCGGCCCCGATCTGCTGGGCTAGCGTGAGCACCGCCGGGTTGGCGGCTCGCCCGGGTGCCAGCTCCGCCATCTCCACGGCCTGCTGGTGGTGCGGGATCATCATCTGGGCGAACATCACGTCCGCGGCGTTGTGGTCGCTGGCACTGGCAGCGCTGCCGCTTCCTGTGGGCGTGGACGAAGGTGTTGTCGGGGTGCCGTCGCCCCCGCACGCCGCAAGCGTGGCTGTCAGGGCCAGCGCTACGGCCGCGAGCCCAAAATGGTGTCTTCTTCGCACGAGTCGTCCTCGATGTCGGATTGCCAACGGAACTGAGACCGGAGCCGTCAAGCACGCCGACAGGTGTGCTTGAGGTCCGACGCCGTTCCGCTCACAGCCGCCACACACAGTAGACAGACAAATCGGTCACGGGCCGAGGCGGCGGCGTCCGCGGTGGGTCACCACACGTCCCGGCGAGGGAGGAAACATGAGAGGAGGTGGGTAAGGCTGCCAGGTCGTACTGTTCGCCGCTGTGAGGAACCGGTTCGGGGTCGTCACGGAACACCGCCGAACAGAGCATGCCCTGGTGGCCGTGGTCCTCACCCGCGGGCTGGTGCGGGTGGGACCAGCCCTGGTGAACATCATGACTGGAGTCCTCGACGCAGAGTGGCGAGGTGGACGCATGCACCTGCGCGGCCAGGCCGGCGTGCATCACCAGCAGTCCGAGCAAGACGGCCGACACGAGCGTGAGCCGGGCCCAGAGCGCCCCGTGTCGTGCCGGTGCCTCGCAGCGCGTCACGTCACCCTCTCCCGCTTCCTCGCCCGGATCCTACTACGCAAGCTAGTTTCTTCCGCCGTGGCAGTTCCTCCGCGAGGGCATGCGAGGCGCCGCCCGGGGAGTGGACAGCAGCCCCTTTTCCCGCTCGTAAGTATCGAAGGCGTTCCGACTGAGGGCCACGACAGGCCGTGTGTGCGGCGGTACTCCGATAGACAACTACTATGCACCGTAGTGTTGGTTCGACTCGGAGTTCGACGGCCGAGCCAGTACCGGGGAGCGGAGTCCGTCCCGCGCCGACCCCGATCACCCGAAGCGGTTCGCCTACCCCGGGCAACGTCGCCGCCTGTGCCGGGCCGGACCATGAGTTCGTGAACCGGTTCGAGCAGGTCGACATCCTGGTGTGCGGTGTCGACGTCGGCGGTCACGTCGCCGCGGCGCTAAACCGAGGCCGGCTCTGTCAACGTGTGCGGCAGCTTCTGCCGTTTGAGTAGCAGGGCGTTCACTGCGACCAGGAAGCTGGACCCGGACATGGTCAGCGCGGCGATCTCGGGTCGTAGCGTGAGCCCGACGAGGGGCTCGAAGACGCCGGCGGCGATCGGCAACGCGACCGTGTTGTAGCCGACGGCCCAGGCCAGGTTCTGGCGCATCTTGCGGACGGTGGCCCGGCCGATGAGCAGCGCGGCGGGCACGTCGAGCGGGTCGGAGCGCATGAGCACGACGTCCGCGGTCTCGATGGCGACGTCGGTGCCGGCGCCGATCGCGATGCCGAGGTCGGCCTGGGCCAGTGCTGGGGCGTCGTTGACGCCGTCGCCGACCATCGCCACCCGCCGGCCGCCCGCCTGCAACCGGGCGACCTCGGTGGCCTTGTCGCCGGGCAGGACCTCGGCGATCACCGTGTCGATGCCGAGTTCCTTCGCGATCCGCTGCGCCGTAACCGTGTTGTCGCCCGTGAGCATCACGACCTCGACGCCCGCATCGTGCAGGGCGGCGACCGCCGCCGCGGCGGTCGGCCGCGGCGTGTCGGCGAGACCGACGAGGCCGGCTATCCGCCCGTCGACCGCCACCAGCACGGCCGTGCGCCCTTCGGCCGCGAGGGCATCCAGCCGGTGGGCGGCGTCGCCGAGCGCGACACCCTCGGCCCGCATCAGCCGGCCGTTGCCGACCGCGACCCGATGCCCGTCGACAGTGGCCACCGCACCCTGCCCCGGCGCGTTGCGGAACGCCTCCGCGGGTCGTCGGGGCACGCCGCGCGCGTCGGCATGGCGGGCGACCGCCGCCGCGAGCGGATGCTCGGACTCCCGCTCGACCGCAGCGACCAGCGGCAGCAGGTCCTCCTCGGGGAAGCCGAGTGTCTCGATGCCGGTGACCTCGGGCTCGCCCTTCGTCAGGGTGCCGGTCTTGTCCAGGACGACCGCGGTGACACCGGCGGCGGTCTCCAGCGCGGTCGCGTTCTTGAACAGGATGCCCCGGCCGGCGCCCAGTCCGGTACCGACCATGATCGCTGTAGGGGTGGCCAGGCCGAGGGCGTCCGGGCAGGTGATGACGACGACGGTGATCGCGAACAGCACCGCCTCCCGCGCCGGCCGGTCGGTGGCGAGCAGCCACACCAGCAGCGTGGCGAGCCCGCCCGCGAGGGCCACCAGGACAAGCCAGAACGCGGCCCGGTCGGCGAGCCGCTGGCCGGGAGCGTGGCTGTTCTGCGCCTCCTGGACCAGGGAGACGATCTGCGCCAGGGCGGTGTCGGCGCCGACCTTCGTCGCCCGGACCCGCAGGGCACCGGTGGTGTTGATGGTGGCACCGGTCACCTCGGAACCGGGCGCCTTGTAGACGGGCAGGCTCTCGCCGGTGACCATCGACTCGTCGATGTCGGACTCGCCGTCGACGACGACGCCGTCGACCGGGATCCTGCCGCCCGGCCGGACCAGCAGCAGGTTCCCGACGATCACCTGCGCGGTCGGCACCTCGACGGGTTCGCCGTCCCGCAGCACCAGTGCCTTCTCCGGGGCCAGCTCCAGCAACGCGCGGATCGCGTCGTTGGCGCCGCCGCGGGCCCGCATCTCGAACCAGTGGCCCAGCAAGACGAAGGCGGCGAGCACGGAGGCCGCCTCGTAGAAGACCTCGCCGCCGCCGGTGAGGGTGACGACCAGGGAGTACGTCCAGCCGGTACCGATCGCGACGGCGACGAGGACCATCATGTCCAGGGTCCGCGCACGCAGCGCTCTGAACGCCCCGTCGAAGAAGATCCACGACGCCCAGAAGATCACTGGCAGGCTCAGGAGCAGCTGGAACACGTCGTCGCGCAGCCCGAGCGGGGCAGGAACGTCGAAGCTGAGCACGTCCCTGCCGATCGCCGACCACAGCAGGATCGGGACCGAGAAGATCACAGCCACCAGGAAGCGGTGGCGCATGTCCGCGACCATCGCGGCCATCGACAGGCCTTCGTGCCCGCCATGGCCCATCGCCTCGTGCCCGGAGGTGGCCGCGGTCCGGGGCCCTCCTGGTTCGTGGCCGTCATGCCGATCCGGCGGTTCGTGCAGGGCGTGCGCCTGCCGCCCCGGTTCGGCGAGGGGATCACAGATGTGCGCCGGAACGGACAGCCCGTCGCAGTGGTAGCCGCAGTCGCGAATCCAGCCCGCCAGCTGCGCCGCCGAGGTCTGTGCCGGGTCGAACCGGACCAGCGCGGTCTGTGCCACCGGGTTCGCGGCCACCTCGACCACCCCGGGGCGTCGCCCCAGCACGGCCTCCACACGCGCCTTCTCCGCCGCCCACCGCAGCCCGGAGACCTCCAGAACCACAGTCGAGATCCGACCGTCGTGCACCTGTGAAGACATGACCGGCTCCTCCCGCACACGACCACGCCGGGTCAGGCTCGCGGTCCGACCCGGGACCATACACCTACCCCCAGGGGGTATAGGTGCATGAGCGCGCGGGAGCGCACGTCCACACCAGCTTCGCCACCTACTAAGACCCGTAGTACATCTCGCACGTAAGGATGCCCCGCCCGAGTCGTTAATAGCGCGCAGGGCAGCGCAACCGGTCACCGTCGACCCTATTTCCTACTACAGGCAGTAGTGGTTTAGCGTGACCTCCGGCCACTCACGCCGGACTGCGCGCGGATCTTGCCCCGGTCGCGCGTTCCCTTCGGCATGCAGGGGCAGGAAGGGGTCCCGTCCTTCCGTACCCTCGTCCGCCATCGCGGAGGTTCGGTGAATCTGGCAACTGTCCTCGTGACCGGCCTGTTCGCGGGTGGGGTGTCCTGCGCCGCGGTGCAGGGTGGACTGCTCACCGGGCTGATCACCCGGCAGCGGGCCGCGGCGGCGGAGCCGGCGCGGCTGCCCGGCGGCACCCCCGTCCGAGGCCGCCACTCCGCCCGTGTCCAACGTGCGCGGTCCGATTCCGAGGCGCGGTCGCCGCAGATCGGGAAGGGACCGGACTGGCGCGCGCAGCTCGGCGACGACCTCGCGCCGGTCGGTGGGTTTCTGGCCGGCAAGCTGGTCTCGCACGTCGCGCTCGGGGCGTTGCTGGGAGCGGCCGGGAGCGCGGTGGAGCTCTCGGTCGACGCGCGCACCTGGCTGCAGATCAGCGCCGGCCTGATCATCCTGCTGTTTGGTCTCGCGCAGCTGGGCGTGCCCGGGTTCCGCCGCGTCGTCGTCGAACCGCCCGCGTCGTGGACGAGGATCGTCCGCCGGCGTGCCCGTTCGCAGGCAGCGCTGGCACCGGCGCTGCTCGGCCTGGCCACCGTGCTCATCCCGTGTGGCGTGACGCTGTCGGTGGAGGCGTTGGCACTCGCGTCCGGGTCCGTGCTGGCGGGGGCGGCCACGATGGGTGTGTTCGTCCTCGGCACCGGCCCGCTGTTCGCCGTTCTCGGCTACGCCGCCCGCCGGGCCGCGACCGTGTGGCGTAGCCGACTGGCGGTGGTCACCGGACTGGTCGTGCTGGCGATGGGGCTCTACACCCTCAACGGCGGCCTGCAGCTCGCCGGCTCGCCCCTGGCCGCGGGCCGGCTCGCCGAGACTCTCGGTCTCTCCCAGCCGCCGGCAGCCGACACTTCCGCCGCCTCGACCGCCGAGGGCCGCCAGACCGTGGAGATCACCGCTCGCGCCGACTCCTACAGCCCAGGCAACGTTCAGGTGCAGGCCGGTGTGCCCACCACGCTGGTCGTGCACTCGGACAACGTGCAGGGCTGCATCCGCTCGTTCGTCATCCCCGACCGTGACGTCGAGGAGATCCTGCCGGCCCAGGGGGACACGACGATCGACCTGGGCGTCCTGAAGCCCGGCCAGCTGCGCTACGCGTGCGGCATGGGCATGTACACCGGCCTCATCACCATCGCCTGACCACGTCCGCTTCGATCACACTCGGAGAACGGAGTACACCAGTGCCCGTCACCACACACACGTTCCGCGTCGAGGGGATGCACTGCGGCAGTTGCTCGCTGCTGATCGACGACGCGCTGGAGGACCTGCCAGGCGTGCGCAGCACCCAGACCGTCCTCAGGCAGGGGCGCACTACCGTCGAGCTCGACCTCAGCCAGAACGGCCCGCCGGACGTGGTCAGGGTGATCGAGGAACTCGGCTACCGGGCTTCGCCGCTGCCGTGACGGACCGGGGCAGCGGACACGTGAGCTGGCGGCACGCCACGGAGGACGACGCTCCGGGTGGACAACACGGCGCGTATCCAGCCGGGGGATGGCCTGTCGAGACGGCACCCACCACCGGCCCGTACCACTACCCGGCAGTCCCTCCCGACCACATGAGGCGCGCCGCGGACGGTGCACCGACCGCACCGCTTGTCATCCGCCGCACTGGACGCCACGCGACACGCACGGCGGGTCGGAGACGATCCGAACCTCGGATCATGGACGACACGGGGGCGGGCAGGATCCTGGCGGCGTTCAGCTCACTCGGTGCCGCTGCCACCCATGCGGCCGTCGCGCCGGGCCACTTCGGCAGCTGGCCGCTGTCAGGGTTGTTCTTCTACGCGACCGCGCTCTTCCAGGCGGGCTGGGCCCTCGCTGTGATGCGAGGCGCCGGGCGGCGGACGATGGTGGCCGGCCTGCTGGTCAACGTGGGGTCGATCCTGGTCTGGGCCATCAGCCGGACCTCCGGGCTACCCGTCGGCCCGCACGCTGGCATGCCCGAGCAGGTCGACAGAGTCGACCTGACCACGATCGCGTTCGAGGTGGCGGTCAGCCTCCTCGTGCCGTGGTGCCTGTGGTCCCGGCACGCGCGCGGCTTCCGCTCCTCGTTCAGCGCGGCCGTCGTGATCGGCGCCGCTGGCGCCGGGATCGCCGGCCTCGCGATGCCCGCGGTCGAACTCGCCGGTTCGCACAGCCACAGCCACGGGACGACGACGGACGAGTCCGTCCCGCACTCCCACAGTCCGGGTGAGGAGCATCCGGCAACCCCGAACGGCGGTGAAGGTGGAACGCCTCCCACACCGTTGCCGGTGGGTGAGACCGGCGAACCGGCACAGCCGCCCCGGCCCGCGTCGAGCCACACCCATCCCCCCGGCACCGCACCTCACGACGACTGAGCCCGAGCTCTCCGCGCTGCCACCGGCGGCGCTGGCGATTCCACTTCGCGCTGTGGCATCCCGGAGACCCGCCGTCGGCCAGCAGACAGCGGCAGACCGCCGTTCCCTCACCTCCGCCCTCTTCCCACAGATACCCCCCGGGGGTATCTTTCACATCGGGTCGCGGCGCATTGCCCCCGCCCTTGGGAGAGGAGCTCCGATGAACGAGACCACCTACACCGTCACCGGCATGACCTGCGGGCACTGCGTCGCCTCGGTCACCGAGGAGATCAGCGGGATCGCCGGCGTCACCGACGTAGCTGTGGACCTGGGTTCCGGCGCGGTCACCGTGACCAGCGAACGGCAGCTCGAACCGGCCACGGTGCGCGCCGCGGTCGAGGAGGCCGGCTACCAGCTCGCCGGCTGAGGTCGACACCCCTGCGGGACGCACCCTCCAGCGCAACCCGCGGAGAGAAGGAACGGTACGAGATGAACACGACCGCGAAGCTGTCCGCCTTCGGCACGGCGCTCGTCCTGGTCGTCGGCGGTGCCTACGGGGTCGGCACGGCAGTCGGCCCGCTGGACACGGCCACCACCAGCACGGACCACGGCTCCGACAGCGGCGGCACCGGCCACGCCAGCACCGTGCCGGACAGCACCTCGGAGCTGCCGGGCGGGTTGGCCTCAAGCCTGGGCGGCTACACCTTCACACCCACCGCGTCGACCCTGCCCGCGAAGGACACGACCGACTTCACGTTCCGGATCACCGGGCCTGGCGGGGAAGCCGTCACCGCCTTCGACGTCGAGCACGACAGGGCGATGCACCTGATCGTGGTGCGCCGCGACGGCAGCGGGTTCCAGCACCTCCATCCGGCGATGGCACCCGACGGGACCTGGTCGGCCCCCCTGCAGGTGCCCACGGGCGGCTCCTACCGGGCGTTCGCGGACTTCACCCCCACCGGCGCCGCGGCCACCGTCCTGGGCGTCGACCTGACCGCCCCGGGCCTGTTCGAGCCGGCCACCCACCAGCCGACCCGCACCGCCTCGGTGGACGGCTACCAGGTGACCCTCACCGGCGACCTGATCGGCGGGCAGGCATCGCCGCTCACCCTGACCGTCCGCAGGGACGGGCGACCGGTGACGGACCTGGAGCCCTACCTCGGCGCCTACGGGCACCTAGTGGCGCTGCGTGAGGGCGACCTGGCCTACCTGCACATACATCCCGACAGCCCGACCACGTCAGCCGGCCCGGACATCCCGTTCGTGGCCGACGTTCCCACCCAGGGCAGCTACCGGCTGTTCCTCGACTTCCAGCACGACGGAGTCGTCCGCACCGCGGCGTTCACGGCGCCCACCGGACCAGCCCTGCCGGACGCCGCCACGACACCGCCCTCGGCGAGGCACACCGACGACGGCGGCCACGGACACTGATCGCGAGAGGAGACACCGGCCGGTATGAACACCACGACAGCGACGGCTACGGCGACGGGGACGGACGCCGCGCCCGTCACCGAGATCGAGCTCGCGATCGGTGGGATGACCTGCGCGTCCTGCGCCAACCGGATCGAACGCAAGCTGAACAAGCTCGACGGCGTCACCGCCACCGTCAACTACGCCACCGAGAAAGCCCGGGTGAGCGCCCCCGGCGGCATAGACCCGACCGTCCTGGTCGCCCAGGTGGAGGCCGCCGGCTACACCGCCGAACTACCCCGGCCGCCGGCCGCGGACCTGGAACCGGCCACGGGTGTGGCCTCGGCCGAACCGGATCCGACCCGGTCGCTGCGCCACCGCCTGATCACCAGCATCGTGCTCGCCGTTCCCGTCATCGCGCTGGCGATGGCCCCAGCGCTCCAGTTCACGAACTGGCAGTGGTACTCCCTCGCCCTCGCGAGCCCCGTCGTGACCTGGGCCGCCTGGCCCTTCCACCGCGCCGCCTGGACGAACCTCCGACACGGCGCCGCCACGATGGACACGCTGATCTCCATCGGCGTCGGCGCGGCGTACGGCTGGTCGCTGTACGCGCTGCAGTTCGGCACAGCCGGAACACCCGGGATGACACACCCGTTCGAGCTGACGATCGCCCGCGGCGACGGCACCGGCAACATCTACCTGGAAGTCGCCGCCGGAGTCACCACCTTCATCCTCGCCGGCCGCTACTTCGAGGCACGCGCCAGGCGACAGGCCGGCGCCGCACTACGCGCACTGCTCGAACTCGGCGCCAAGGACGTCGCCGTCCTGCGGGGCGGCACCGAGATCCGGATCCTGATCAGCCAGCTGACCGTCGGTGAACGGTTCGTCGTCCGGCCCGGCGAACGCATCGCCACCGACGGCGTGGTCGACGAAGGCTCCTCCGCCGTCGACACCTCGATGCTGACCGGCGAGTCCGTCCCCGTCGAGGTCGCCCCCGGCGACGCCGTCACCGGAGCAACGGTCAACGCCGGCGGACGGCTGATCGTGCGCGCCACCCGCGTCGGCGCCGACACCCAACTCGCCCAGATGGCCAGACTCGTCGAAGACGCCCAGACCGGCAAAGCCGCCGCGCAGCGCCTCGCCGACCGCATCTCCGGCGTGTTCGTGCCCGTCGTCATCACCCTCGCCGCCGCCACCCTGGCCTTCTGGCTCGGCGCGGACGCCAGCCCGGACGCCGCCTTCACCGCTGCGGTCGCCGTCCTGATCATCGCCTGCCCCTGTGCCCTCGGGCTCGCCACCCCCACCGCGCTGCTGGTCGGAACGGGCCGGGGAGCACAGCTCGGCATCCTCATCAAAGGCCCCGAAGTGCTCGAATCCACCCGACGTGTCGACACGATCGTTCTCGACAAGACCGGCACCGTCACCACCGGACGCATGACCCTGGTCGAGATCCACGTCGCCGCCGGCGGCGACGAGACCGAGATGCTGCGACTCGCCGGAGCGCTGGAGAACGCCTCCGAACACCCGATCGCCGCCGCCATCGCCCACGGCGCCCGCGAACGGGTCGGCGACCTGCCCGACGCCGAGGAGTTCACCAACCTGGAAGGGCTCGGCGTCCAGGGCATCGTCGACGGGCACGCCGTCCTCGTCGGACGACCGGCACTCCTGGAGGAGTGGGCCCAGCCACTGCCACCCGACCTCGCCACCGCCAGAACCACCGCCGAGGCCGCCGGGCGCACCGCCGTCGGCGTCGCCTGGGACGGGAAGGCCCGCGCCGTCCTCGTCGTCGCGGACACCGTGAAACCCACCTCAGCACAGGCCGTCACCCAGCTCCGCCAGCTGGGACTCACCCCCGTGCTCCTCACCGGCGACAACACGACCGTCGCCCGCACGGTCGCGACCGAAGTGGGCATCGACACCAGCCCGGCCACCCTCATCGCCGAGGTCCTACCCGCCGACAAGGTCGACGTGGTCAAACGCCTGCAGGCCGAGGGCAAGATCGTCGCTATGGTCGGCGACGGCGTCAACGACGCCCCCGCCCTCGCCCAGGCCGACCTCGGCCTCGCCATGGGCACCGGCACCGACGTCGCCATCGAGGCCAGCGACCTCACCCTCGTCCGCGGCGACCTGCGGGCCGCCGCCGACGCGATCCGACTCGCCCGCCGCACCCTCGCCACCATCAAAGGCAACCTGTTCTGGGCCTTCGCCTACAACCTCGCGGCACTACCCCTCGCCGCGGCCGGTCTGCTCAACCCGATGATCGCCGGCGCGTCCATGGCTTTCAGCTCGGTGTTCGTCGTCGCCAACAGCCTGCGGCTACGCCGCTTCACCGCACAGGTCGAAGTTCCACCCACCACGACAGCACCTCTGCCCCGACCCCGCTGGGACGCCGCGAAGACATCCAGCTGAGACCACTGGACCGACTCGGCTACCTGCGCAGCTTCAACCGGCTCGTCCGCTACATCACCAGGCGAGCATGGCGTCGAGGACCGCGGTCTGGGCGGCGGACACACAGGTCGACCTGGTCGGGGCTGGAGGCAGAGGTGAAGGTGAAGAGTGTGCATTCGCGATCCTCGTTAGGGTTCGTCCGCCGCGAGGCGTGTTACGGGGAGTCGCCGCCGAGGACCTCGCGGGCCAGCTCCGTCAGCGCCCGGCGATCCTCGACGAGTGCCTGCCGCCCGGCTTCGGTCGCCCGGTAGACCCTGCGGGCGTGGCCGTCGACGACCCGGGACTCGGAGACGAGCAGGCCGTCCGCCTCCAGGCGGTGCAATGTCGGGTAGAGGGTGCCGGGGCTGATCTGGTAGCCGTGCCGGGCCAGCTCCTGGGTCATCCACGCGCCGTGGATCTCCTGCTGGGCCGCGTGGTGCAGGATGTGCAGCCGCACCGCGGCGCGCTGGAACTCCCGCACTCGGGTCACCTCCGAGGGTGGGTACGGGCAGCGGATCCGAGGTGATGGTGAAGCCGATATCGAGAAACGATCCTATCCGCGCGCCGATCACGGGGTGCGGGCCGCCGCGCGGCGCACGGCGTAGGCGGCGGCTCCGACGGCCAGCACCGCGCTCCCGGAGACGACGGAGGACAGCGGCAGGGCGAACGCGAGCACGAGGCAGCCGGCCAGCCCGAGGACAGGGATGATCCAGACCGGGCGGCCCTCGTCCGGGCGCAGGGTCCAGGCGGAGGCGTTGGCGATGGCGTAGTAGGCCAGCACCCCGAAGGAGGAGAACCCGATCACGCCGCGTACGTCCGCCGTCGCGGCGAGCAGCGCGACCACGGCGCCCACGCTCACCTCGGGGCGGTGCGGCACCCCTAACCTCGGGTGGACGGCGGCCAGTGCCCGGGGCAGGTGCCGGTCACGGGCCATCGCCAGCGTGGTACGCGAGACCCCCAGAATCAGCGCCAGCAGCGACCCGAGCGCGGCCAGCGCCGCACCGACCCGCACGACGGGCGCCAGCCAGCCGGCACCGGCCGCCCGGACGGCCTCCGACAGCGGCGCGGACGCCCCGGCCAGCCCCCGCGGGCCGAGAACGGAAAGGACTGCGAGGGCGACGGCGGCGTACACCACCAGGGTGACGGCGAGCGCGATCGGGATCGCCCGCGGGATGGTCCGCGCCGGGTCGCGGACCTCCTCGCCGAGAGTCGCGATCCGCGCGTAGCCGGCGAAGGCGAAGAACAGCAGGCCCGCCGCCTGAAGCACCCCCGTGGCGGTCACGTCGTCCCCGACGGCCAGGCGAGCGGCGTCCGACGCCGGGGAGGTGGACGCGGCGGCCACGACCGCGCCGAGCACGGCGAGGACCACGGCCACGATCACCCTGGTCAGCCAGGCGGACTTCTGCACTCCGGCGTAGTTCACCGCGGTCAGTGCCACCACCGCCCCCACCGCGACCGCGTGTGCCTGGCCGGGCCACACATACGAGCCGACCGTGAGCGCCATCGCCGCGCACGACGCGGTCTTGCCGACCACGAACGCCCATCCCGCCAGACAGCCCCAGAACTCGCCCAGGCGTTCCCGGCCGTAGACGTACGTCCCGCCCGAGGCCGGGTAGCGGGCCGCCAGCCGGGCGGAGGATGTCGCGTTGCAGTAGGCGACCACGGCCGCCAGGGCCAGGCCCAGCATCAGCCCGGAGCCGGCCGCGCCCGCGGCCGGTGCGAGCGCCGCGAAGATGCCGGCACCGATCATCGACCCCAGGCCGATCAGTACCGCGTCGGACAAGCCCAGCCGCCGCCGCAGCTCGTCCGGAACCCCGGCCCCCGCCGCCCGCCCGCCCACAGCCCGCCCCCTCCGATGGCACCAGTAACGGGACACGATATCGGTACACGATATTTACGCCTAGCGGTCACCCGCGACCGATGCCGGCCGCTCCCCGCCGAGGGACGGGTGAGCCCGACCGCGGGCAGGGTCCGTCGCGGCCTGACGGCCACGGACGTAGGCCCGGCGCGTCCAGGGCCGCGAGCGCTCTCGGAGTCGCGGCCGGAAACCTCGGTTTGCGGGTCGCGGGCGGGAGCGGGAACCTCAGGGACTGCCACGCTCAGAACACGCCCCGGCGCCGGGACACGATGCGGAGGACAGGGCATGGCCTCACTGGACAGGAAGTCTCGGACGGCAGCGCCGGCTGGCTGGCGCCGGCTGGTCGTGACGGACGCGCCGGCGGCGACGGTCCTCATCCGCGTTTATGTGGGTCTGGTCTTCCTCGTCGAAGGAATCCTGAAATTCTCGCGTCCCCACACGTTGGGTACCGGTCGGTTCGAAAAGATCGGTATTCCCGCACCCGGCTTCTTCGCTCCGCTCACCGGGGTTTTCGAGATCGTCTGCGGAACGCTGCTCCTGGCAGGGCTGCTGACCCGGCTCGCCGCCGTCCCGATGCTCGTGGACATGGTCTGCGCGCTGGTCATCACCAAGGTTCCGATCCTGTGGGGCGGGTCGGCGCTTTTCAAGGGCGAGTCCGGCTGGGGGGACTTCCTCCACGAGGCCCGACTTGACATGGCGCAGCTGTGCGGCAGCCTGTTTCTGCTGATCGTCGGCGCCGGCCTTTTCTCGCTCGACGCCTGTCTGGGTCATGCCGTCGCCGTCCCACCGGACGTGGCGGAGGCGGAGCGAGGCTGGGGTCCGATAAGCAGGCGGGCAGCGGGCGGCCCATCGAGCGTGTCGCCGGGGAGGGAGCCTGGTGGCGGCGGATTCAGGCCTGGTCGTCGACCTGGTGGAGAGCCTCCCGCCGGATAGGGTGATCAAGAACCCTTCGTCACCCCGCAGGACCCGGAATAAGGCCAGATCCACCGATAGAAAAATTTAGGCGCCTGCGACACACAGGAAACTGCAATCAGTACGCACCTGGCCGGAACAGGATCCCACCTTGTCGCCGCAATGATTCTTTAATGTGTGCTGTAGCCCTGACCAATCCACCCTTCGCGCGCCACCACCCCAGCGATCCCGCCACCACCCTCCGACGCACGGAAGCGTCCACTTCTCGTATACCCGGCCGCCGAACATTATCCCGAACTCGTCACCTCGGACCCCACAGCCACGATCACACAAGCCACCCCGATCATGACCGCCACCATCACCACGACGCTCACCGCCACCCCCATACCGGCACTGTTCACCACTCACCCGTGCCAGAACCCGCCCACACAAGCCCCGCCCGCCGGCTGAAAACACGTATGGCGCACCTTCTCCGGCCCCATTCCCACGGCGCCGTCGACCGGCTCGACTCCGAGATGGAAGCCTCCGCGGAAGGAATGCGCACACTCTGGATCTCACTCGTTGTCCTTGACCCGGCAGCCCTCTTCCAGATCGTCGTCGTAGTCGCCTCAGGATCAGTCGCCCTGCTCGGCGACACCGTCCACAACGTGGCCGACACCCTGACCGCCGTGCCCCTGGCCATCGCCTTCTTCCTCGGCCGCCGCGCCGCCACCCGCCGCTTCACCTATGGATACGGCCGCGTCGAAGACCTCGCCGGCATCACCATCATCCTCGTGATCGCCGCGGCAGCGACCCTGACTGGCCTACGAAGCGATCGACCGGCTAATCCACCCACGCGACGTCACACACCTACCCATCGTCGCGATCGCGGGCGTCGTCGGCTTCATCGGCAACGAATCCCGTCATCGGCCTCGTGGTCACAGCGGCGATCCTCGCCGTCCTGCGTGACGCGATCCGCGAGATCTACCTGCACCCCATGGAAGCCGTCGACCCGAACCTCATCGACGCGGCTGAAGCCGCGGCCTTGACCAGCGGAGTATGTGAGGTCGGAGCGGTACGGCTGCGATGGATCGGCCACCAACTACGCGCCGGAGCAGACATCGTCGTCCCCGCCGACCTCACCATCGCCGTCAACGCCGAGCACACACTCATCCACGCGGTCCCACGGCTCACCGCCGCCACCGTCCACACCCCGAACCTCTCGGCCGACGCGCACCAGGCACTGGCCACCACTCCAGCTAGTGGTCGCGACCGTTAGTTCGTCGGGGGTGGCGGGTTGAGCCAGTCGGTGGCGTCGCCGAGGTAGAGGCCGCAGGCGCAGTCGAGGGCTTCTTGCGGGGTGCCGGCGGGGTGGCCGCTGGGCAGGACTGATTTCTCGTAGTCGTCGTGGCTGGCGCGGTAGATGGCGAAGCCCCAGGTGGTGGCGGATTCGGCGTAGCGCAGCCTCATCAGGGGCAGTGTGTTGCCCCCGGGGAGCTGGCCGGCGACATAGGCGAACTCGCCATGCCAGCGGATGGTGAGGCCGGCGAGCTGGGGCCACCGCTCGGCTGCCCTGGCGACAAGGCGCTGGCGCAGCGAGGTCTTGGTCGACTCCGGTGGCTTGGCCATAGGGTCATCGTGCCTGACAGGCCCGGCTGGATCATGGAGCGCGTGCCGTCCCTATATGTCATCTGTCCTGGCGACGCGCAGCGCGCTGAGTTGGAGTCCTTGTCGCGCCGGGCCACGGCTCCGTTCCGGCTGGTGGTGCGGGCGCGGATCGTGCTTCTGGCCGCGGACGGGTCAGCGAACTGCAGGATCGCGCAGCGGCTGGGTATCTGCGAGGACACCGTCCGCAAGTGGCGGCGCCGGTACTGCGAACAGGGCATAGACGGCCTGGCCGACGCGCCGCGTCCCGGCCGGCCGCGGGTGTTCCCCGCCCGTGTGGTGGCCGGGGTCAAGGCCCTGGCGTGCGAGCTACCTGCCGCGAGCGGGGCGCCGCTGGCCCGCTGGACCTGTCCCGAACTGGCTCGCCAGACGGCAGCCAGCGGCATCATCCCCGCGCCGTCGGCGTCTACCGTGCGGCGCTGGCTCGCCGATGACGTCCTGAAACCCTGGCAGCACCGGTCGTGGATCTTCCCCCGCGACCCGCGGTTCGCCGTGAAGGCCGGGCGCGTGCTGGATCTCTACCAGCGGGAATGGGAAGGACAGCCACTCGGCCCGGACGAGTACGTCCTCAGCGCCGACGAGAAACCCGGCGTTCAGGCCCGGATGCGCCCGCACCTGCCGCTCCCGCCTGGCCCCGGCCGGGCGATGCGGGTCGAGAGCGAATACCACCGGCACGGCACCCTGGCCTACCTGGCCGCCTACGACGTCCACCATGCGAGGGTGATGGGCCGGTGCGAGCCGTCCACCGGGATAAAGCCGTTCACCGCGCTCGTGGACCAGGTCATGAGCACTGAGCCGTACGCCTCAGCCAGGCGCGTTTTCTGGGTGGTGGACAACGGAGCCTCGCACCGCAACTGGGCCGCCGCCGACCGTCTGAGCAGCGCCTACCCCAACACGCAGATGGTTCACCTGCCTGTCCACGCCTCCTGGCTGAACCAGGTCGAGATCTACTTCTCCGTCATCCAGCGCAAGCTCCTCACCCCCGACGACTTCGAGGGCCTGGACGAGCTCGCCACCCAGATCCTCGCCTTCGAGAAGCACTACAACGCTGCCGCCAGACCCTTCGACTGGAAGTTCACCCGCACCGACCTCAACCAGCTGCTGGCCCGCATCAGGAACCACGACCGGCATGCGCCATGTCCGCAGGCCGTATGAACCCCGACGAACTAACGGTCGCGACCACTAGCCTCACCCGTGGACTGCAATCAACCAACTACATAATGTAGTGATGGTCTTCCGCGCCGTCCGCCGGCGAAGCCCGGCGACGACAGTGGCTGCGATGTTCTCGACCGCCTGCACGGTGGCAAACAGCCCGAACGCCGACCCGCGAATCTTCTCGGGAACGAACGCGACGACCACGGCATGCTTCTGCGGTTGCCGCGTGCCCGATTCCGGCCAGCGTGAACACGGCACCGAGTAGCCAGACCTGCGACCCGGACACCGCGAGCAGCAGGTACGAGATCAGAAATGCCGTCACGGCGGCGACGGAGACCAGCAGCGCCCCACAGCGACCAAGCTGATCGGAGATCCCCCTGGCGGTGAGAGACGCGACCGTGGCAGCCATGGCCCCATCCGGGTAGCTGTCGCGACGAACCATCGCCACAGCTACACTGCGTAGTCGACACCTACAGAGACGTTCAGGGAGTCGAACCAAACGATCAATGCCCTGACCTGGATATCCTCTACTCGATCAACGATCTAATCTCATAGAGTTTATCTATTTACCCAGGTCAGGGCATCGTTACTCATCGTGGTGGGGCTGGGGGGATTCGAACCGCCACCACACCACCGACCTGCACCGTTGCAAAACATCAGCAGCGGAAGGCAACCCATACGGTGCCGGACGATCTATCCGGCACCGTATTTACCCAGGTCAGACATACAATCACTGTGCGTGGTCGACCGGATTGACCACAATGCGAACCGCTACCCGATTGTCCCCGGCCCTGTGATATCCATCACAGACCATGGTTGCGGGCCGTCTACCAGCGGAAACACCACCACACCGGCACCCCGCCGACGCCGCACAGCCCCCACCGGCCGACGGCCCACCACATCCGGATGACGCCCGATGGTCGGGGACGGCACCCGCCGNCCCCGACCATCCACATCCACCCCCGATGGCCGCCCGGACGACTGTCCAGCCCGTCCACTCGGCAGACCACCCAGCTGAACCGGGCCAGGGCCACAAGCTGCCCCACATCAAGATTCACCACCTCCACAGGCGTGGGGAGACCCCCTGGCACCCGGTACCGGTTGCCGTCGCGGGCCCAGATCACCCCCACCGGCGCGTCGGGATGATGCCGACAGGCGGGACGACGGCAGGTCTGGTACACGCCTCACGGGCCACCTCGGAAGATCCCCGCGCGTGTGGGGACGACGATCAGGCGCTGTTTGAGACCCTCGTGGGACGCGGAAGATCCCCGCGCGTGCGGGAATCTTCCGGGCACCAGCTCGGGGCCGGCGGTGCCCGCCAGGTCGTCCCCGCACGCGCGGGGATCTTCCCTAGATCCACAACCAGGATTGCCGGGGCCGGGAGGGACTTGCAGGGCGGGCATCCGGGATCGACGCTGCGGGGATGGTCGAGCAGCCTGGCATGCGTCTACGGCACGAACCGGGGCCGTGGGCGGGGTGCGAGGCGGGGCTTGCTGGCCGGTCAGTGGTGCGGACCGAACGTCGGCAGCCGAACCGGACGTGCTCGTGCGGTGTGCCGCTGACGGGGACACCGATCCCTGGCGCCCCCGTCAGGCAACAATCTGTCCGATCATTTCCAATCGAGCAAAACAACCGAAGGCGACAACGCAGCGATCTTTTTTGGTGAGCGGCCGTCGAGGGTGGTCTGGAATAGGTCCACCTGCTCGCCCTGTTCCGACACGAAGGCGATTCTGGAACGATCTGGGGACACCACGGCAGTCCCGTTGTGGCGACCGGTCTGCGGGGTGAGGTAGTCGACGGAATCGACTGCGTGGTAGTCCGCGGAGAGCGTGAGCGTGTAGAGCCGGTCGCGATCACTGCCGGCGCAGATCAGCCGATGGTCGTCGATCCAGGACTGCGGGCTACAGACCTCCGATTCGTCCGCCCCCGGCAGACTGGTGTCACCGGCCAGGCCCTCCCCCGCGAGCACCGGAGCGTCGATGGTCCGCTCGCCCGGCCGGAGAAGGTAGGTCACGCCACGCTCCCGCTGCGCGGCATAGGTGTCGGACGGGTTGATCGCGGTCGCGGATCCCTCCAGCACGTCGGTCCACCAGGCCGATCCCCTGGGACCGAGCACGAACGACGCCTGCTCGGCATCCCCGTGGTCGACGGATTCCGTGGAGCCTGTCGGGCGCGAGACGAGCCGCCCCCGCTCACCCCAGTCCTGGCTGTCCGTCGCGTCGATGTACCACAGGTCGTCGTTGGCGGGATTGAACACCGGGTCCAGATGGTGCGGCGCGGCGGCGAACTCACCAGCGGGCGCGCCGGTTTCAAGCTCGCCGGAGATCAGATCGAGGGTGGCGGCACGGAATGCCATGGTCTTAAGGTCGGTCACCCTGATGGCGGCTCTGGTGAAGTCGGACGAGAAGACCTCGCTCAGGGTCGTGGGCGAACCCTGGCTGTCACAGCGGAACCTCAGCTCGGCCCGGCTCGGAAGTGTGAAGGTCTGACGTCCCAGCTCTTTCCCATTGCTGGCCGACAGCGCGCGGAGGGTGAAACCGCCCTGCTGGTCACACTCAAGCAGAATCAAGGTGTCGCCGGACCGCTCGCCGGACACCGGCCAGGCTGCCGGTGCAGGGGAGTTCTCCACGAGACGGTCGATCGCCCCGGCCGGTGCCTCTTCGCCCGACTCGTCCGAGTCACAACCCGAGGCGAGGACGGTGAGCCCCAGCAGAGCAGCTGCAGCCATCACGCGACGACTTGTCGGCCTCGGCCGCCGCCCCGGCGACAACGCTGGCCGGCTGCTCGGCAGCGGCTGCGCGCCCTGCGCGGAACCGGAACCGATCGTCAGCCTGAACAGCACGACAAGACCTCCGTGGGAAAGCGCCGACTAACGTTCGAGGCGTGGTTGGCCGTTGTCGGTGCGGCGACCGCCCGGACAGTCCCGAGGACCGCCACCCATCTTCTGATCATCTACGCGCCACCTGACCCACGCTCTCTCTGATAGCGTTCGCGTCGCTTTAGAGGACCACGCAACTTTAGCGGAGTGCCTCCCTACATAACAACAAATAAAATGTCAACAGACAGAAGTAGATTGGCGCCGGGGCGCTGTTGCGTTGTGAGGAAGCGGGGCATGCCAGCGACCTCGGTGAGCACTAGTCAGGTGGCGGCGGCAAGTTCGATGAACGCGGCGGCCAGCCGTAGCTGCGGTTCGGTGTCGATCCCGAGTTCGTAGTGGCCCCAGCGGATGTTGTGGACGCGCGTGGCCGGCGCTAATCATCTGGACGGATCGCAGCCGTTTCAGCCCGAGCATCGGCCGGAGCCGTGCTTTCAACCGGCCATGGTTGGCTTCGATCCGGTTATTCTCCCGGGTGGCATCGACGTGACAGGCTTCGGGAAGCAGCTCATCGTTTAGCATTGCTTCGACCAGTCGCGGGGCACGGCGCCCTTGAATCGGCTGGGGCCGAGCGGTCCGGTGGAGTCCGGGGTCGAGCCGACCTGACCCCACGCTCCGCCGAAGCCGAACCAGGGTTGGGTCCGGGCGTTCAGGAGGTGGCCGGCGGTCGACCAGGCGTCACCGCGGCCGATCGTATCGCTGGCCAGGCCGTCGGCCAGGGCGGTGGGGCTGAAGCGACTTGGATAGGTCGCATGCGTGCCAAGGGCGCTGTAGGCGAGCGGCCGGCCGTCGTGCTTCCCGGCCTGTCCCCATGGGACCACGCAGGATTCGGTGTGCTGGAAATAGGCGACCGCCGTCGCCCTGTCGTTCTTATCCAGACGGACAGTGATGCGCTCCCAGTCGCCCTGGTGGTCGAAGAAGTTCGTCGGGCCAGGAGCGTCATTGAAGTTGTAGAAAAACCAGTATGTTACATACTGATGCGGATGGTATTCGAAGTACGCGGGTGCAGTACGGCTCTGGCCGCCTGTGTATCGGTCGGGAGACTGGAGGAAGAAACCCTCCCGCTCGGGTACACCGGGTTTCGCGTCGCGGGGCCTGGTGTGGTCGTTGGAACGCCACTGACGCCCGTGGTCGATGCAGACTGAGCTGGCGATCCGGTGCTGGTACCCTCCGCCGCCCAGTTTCGCCGGATCGACGGCACCCACGTCGGCGACTGTGTCGTCGGGGCAGTTTCCGTCGCGCGACCAGGCGAGCGAGGAGTTCGCCACGTAGTTGCCGGCGTCGGCGGGCAGATACCGCTCGCCGGGTGCCAGGTAGATGTACGGCGCGTATCTCTGCACCGCGGCGGGCACGCCTGGCGCCGCCGCGGCGGCACGCGGAGCAATCCCGACCGAGAGCACGGCAAGCACCACCGCCGGTAGAACCCGTCGTTGCCCTGGTGTCCATCTCCGACGTCGCGCGAGGAGGATTCTGTCCACGCCGTCGCCTCGTCGCACCCATGCGCGCCGCCCGGCAGTCAGCCGCCGAGTGTTCGTCGGTTCAGTCACAGAAGGTCCCCGTGCGGTCGACCTTCTCGTCGAGCAGCCAGCCGAAGCCGCCGGCGCCGCCGTTGATCTGGGAGATGTAGCCGTACATCCACACGCCGTCGTTGCTACGCACGTTTACCCGCGCGCCGGGCGCCACATCGCCGATGACGTCGCCGGCGCGGGTGACACGGGCCCGGGCGTTGTCGGTCACTGTGTACTGGGGGTAGCACTGCGCCGTGGAACCGTCCGAGGACGCGGGCGGGGGCGCCGCAGCGGCCGGGGCAGCGGGAGGCGGGGAGCTGGCGGGGGCCGGGGCTGCCGGCGCGCCACCGGTTGCCGACGGTTGCTGGGTGACCGGGTTCGAGGCCGCCTCGTGTCGTCGGGAGGCGGCGGGTCGGGAGGCGGGCGTCGACGGCTGCGACGTCGGCGTGGAGTCTGATCCGCTGCCGGTGGCCTGCGGGAAGTCCGCCGGTGCGCATGGGTTGCCGATCTCCCGGGCGAGAATCCAGCCCCAGGTGTTCGCCCGAGACGCCCAGCCAAAGATCCAAGGGCCGTGGTTGCCGCAGTGGTGGCTCCACTCGAAGACATCACCGCCGTTGGCGGCACGCAGGTTGCCGATCACATAGCCGTTCGGTCCGCTGCGGACGGTGGCGTTCGCCGTGACGTGACGGGAGCCGGCGGTCGCTCGGGCCGAGGGTCGGAAGTTCACAGTGCTCCAGCCTGAGCCGGTGGCGTGGCCGGACAGGAGCCGCGAGGGCGGGTCGACCAGGCAGGACCGTTCGACGAAGCCCCAGTACGGGGTGTCCGAGCGACGACTCGCGATGAGCGCCCAGCGGTCGTTGACGTTGTAACGCCATCCGACCGTGGCCGGGACGGTGCCGTGTCCGGACGGGGCGGGCACCGTTGCCTGTTCGACCCAGCCGCGGGTGCCGGAGGAGCGCTCCCCGGAGCTGTCGAGGTTCCAGTAGACGTTGCAGGAGTCCTTCGCCAGCCGCACGCCGATCGTGAAGTTCTGATGGTCGCCGGTCTCCTCTCCGCTCGCGGGTGCTGCGTCACGGTCGGCGACCGCCGCGGCGGCGTAGCCCGCACGCGGCGACCCGGCCGCCATCACGGCCGAGACCCCTATCGCAGCCGAGGACACTGTGGCGTCCGACCGCGCCTGGCGGTGGAGGGCGGGGGCCGTCACCTCCGCCAGTACGGCGACCGCGCCGAGCGCGCACAGCATCGCGACGGCCGGAACGGCCATCTGCGACCTTCGAAGTATTCGTGGACATCCCATCAGCGTTCTCCCTGATAGCGTGCATGTCATCTTCGATGGCATGGCGAGGCTAGCAGCGGCGACCCTTCTCATAACATCAACGTCAGGAAAAAGGTCAGTTGGGAGTCCGGTGAGCAGTGGGCGGCGGTACTACGGCATCGCGGAGATCGCGGGCTCCCTCGGCGTGGATCGCCAGCTCGTCACCGTCTGGCGGCGGCGGCTGAGCCGGGGGATGCCGCCGCCGGATGATGAGCTGGCCGCCGGCCCGCTGTGGAGGGCGGCGTCGATCGAGCCCTGGATCGAGCACGTCCGCGCGGAGTTGGCCCGGTCACGCTCGGACGCCGGTCCGCCGCCGCCCACACTGATCCGGCAGGCGGCTCGCCGGCTGCTTCGCCTGACCGCCGTCCTACTCGAGGATGCACCCGATGCCAGCCAGCTCGAGCGCGCCCTGCGGGCGTTCGGTCAGATCGGCGACCCGCTGGGCGGGCACTCCGGCGAGGGCGATCCGCTCCGCCGCCTGTGTGGTGAGCTTGCGACCCTCGCCGACAGGACTCGCGCGGCGGCCCTGAGCATCAAGGCGGGGCGCCCGGCTGGGGTTGAGGAGTCGCCGGCCGTGCTGGCCGCGCTGCGCGCCGAATGTATACGGCTGCTCCCCGGCCTCGCGAAGGCGCTCGGGTCGGCGTCCGTCGACAGGTAGTCCACCGGCCCGGCCCCAGGCGAACGCGGGCGGCCGACCTTCCGAGCGCCCCGGGTAACCTGTCCGACACGTCAGGTCTCAAGGCGCGGACGGGGGCCCGGATACCGATGGGGCGGCAGTTGGCGGCCGGCGACCAGTTCGCCGAGTTCCACATCGAACGGGTTCTCGGTCGGGGCTCCTTCGGTACGGTCTACCGCGCGGCCGAGCGGCAGCTAGACAGCGAACGCACGATCGCCCTGAAGGTCATCGACCCGGCGGACAGTGTCGCCGACGATCGCGCGCTACGGCGGGACAGGTTCCTGCGCGAGGTGCGGGCGCTGGGCGCGGGCCACCACCCGCACATCGTTCCCGTGTACCGGGCCGGTGAGCTGGATGGTCTGCTCTACCTGGCCATGCCCCTGCTGCCGGGCGATCTGGACAACGAGATCGAGCGCCGCGGCACGTTCAGCCCGACGATCGCCGGGCAGGTCGTGGGGCAGATCGCCACCGCGTTGCACACCGCGCACGTACACGGCATCGTCCATCGTGACGTGAAACCGGCCAACGTCCTGTTCTTCACGGACATCAATGACCAGCCGCACGCCTATCTCGCCGATTTCGGCTTGGCCGCACTCGCCGACGGCGACCGTCTGACCAGGGACGGCGCATTGCTGGGAACCGTCCAGTACATGGCCCCGGAGCAGTTGCGCGGCGAACCGGCCACTACGGCCAGCGACATCTACGCCGCCGGCCTAATCCTCCACGAAATGCTGGTCGGCCGCCCTCAGTGCCCGACAGGGACCTGCCCGGGCACGACCTCCACCGACCCACTCACGGCCGGCCTGCACATCATCGCTCTGCACGCCTGCGCCGCCGACCCCGCGGACCGCCATCCCAGCGCGCGGACACTCAGCCGAGACCTGGCCGCCGCGCTCGGCACCACCCCCCTGCCGGACGGTCCGGGCCCGACCACGCCCGGGGGACGGGAGAGAACGACCACCGCTCCCAGCTCATCCGGCATCTCGTTTGACCCTACCGGCAGCGACCACAGGCTCGACCCGGCACCGAGCCTCGACTACCCGGCCGCCGCCTCAGCGAACACGTCGCCAGTCCCGCCACGGACGGACAACCTGGACGGATCCGATGTCCTGCTGCGGGCCGACGACTCGGACGGATCCACCACGCGGAGCCAGTTCACGGCCGACCCGCCCCCACCACCGGCCTCTGGGCGACCGGCGAGGCACGTCGTCCTCGCCGCGTCTGTGGCGGTGGTCGTGGTGCTCGCGTTGGCCGGGCTGCTGGCGGCGAGACCGAGCTGGTCACCGTACCGGTTGTCCTCACAGGCAGAGGGTCGGGCAGCTCGCTCACTGCCCGCCGGCCCTGCCTCGGTGACGCCCTCGCCTGGCCGCCTCACCATCGGCGCAGACGACGGCCCTCCGCTGGACGCACCGGC
This sequence comes from Parafrankia discariae, assembly GCF_000373365.1. Taxonomy (NCBI): domain Bacteria; kingdom Bacillati; phylum Actinomycetota; class Actinomycetes; order Frankiales; family Frankiaceae; genus Parafrankia; species Parafrankia discariae. The sequence goes on along the minus strand of NZ_KB891248.1, from coordinate 656 downwards.
CCGCCAGGAGCGACGCGCCCAGGCATCGTCACCCACGCCGTCCGCGGGCCCGGCCATCGAATCGTCTGATCCGGCCCCCGGTCCCTCTCCGCGGCCAGCTCCAGAGGCCAGCGCCGAGCCGCCGTCCCACCCGCCGATGGGCGCCGCCCCCACGCCGACCTTGACGTCTGGCAGCTCGACCACGCGGCTCGTCGTCTGCGGCGAGACGGCTACCGTGCGCGATTCCTACCTGGCGGGGTCACAGCCTGTCGGGCCGGCCCTCGTCCGAGGAGATGCGTTTGACTCCGACGGCCTGACCGGAGGCAACGGCTGGGTGCACGGGACCGCCCCCGCCAAGGGCCTGACCGGCTGGGTACTACGCAAATACGTGAAGACCGTCTGCCTCAGTGGTTGAGCACCGCCCGGCTGCCCCGTACTTGGTCGGGTCGCCCGGGGGGATCGCACCCCCGGGCTCCCACAGAACGGAGCGTGAACCTCTCGGTTCACTCCGCTCTTCTCACCGTGATCCGGTCGGCATGGATGGCCATGGTGTGGTCGCTGCTCTACGCCCTGACACGCAACGCTCTCGGGCTGATGCTGCTCCGTTCCGCGGGGACACCACGCAGGACGTGGAGCTCCTCGTCCTGCGGCACCAGGTGGCGGTGCTACGACGACAG
>NZ_KB891247.1 GCF_000373365.1 Parafrankia discariae | reverse complement strand
AGCCGCCGGCCAGGCGCGGTTGCCGAAACCGGGCCCGGGCCGGGGTGCCGGGCGGGTCAGGCCGCTACCGCTACCCCGCCGGCGCCGGGGGGCTCGCCGGCGAGGGCCAGGACCACGGCACCGCACGGTGCCAGGCGAACGCGGCAGGGCGGGATCCCGGCGTGTCCGGCGGGTGCGCTGACGGCCACGGTCAACCACACGGGACAGAAGACATGTCGGATACGGCCAGGCTGGTTGCCTACCCGGGCTGACCTGCGACGACGTCCACCCGGCCGCCGAGGTCGCCGGAACCACCGCCGGAACCACCGTGGGAACCATGGCGGGAACCATCGCCGGAAGTTGCCCGACCAGGTCGCCGAAAGTTCGGTCGTCACGTGACGACCGTCCCGGGTTTCAGAAATCCGACCGGGCCCGAGGCCGCTAGCAGCTGGGCCGGAGGAGGGGCCGTCGGGCCGCTCACGGGCCGTTTCCGAGGGTTTCGCGGGGAGGTCGCTAACCCACTAACAGCCAGATCAAGGCCGGTTTCGGGTGCTAGCTCAGGTGCTAACGGTTAGCAGGAGGGCCGCTAGCCCGACCCAGAGGCGCTAACGCCCTGGACTCCCCGGGACCCCCGGACAAAGATCGTCGCGAACTTTCGGTACGACCTCAAGGGCGGCCGCGGCCGCCGTGCGCGCCGCGCCGCGCGGGGCCCGGCAGGAGCGGCCGCGCACCGGGCTGCGCACGGCCCTGGCGGGCCGTGCTCGCCGGGCGCGTCGCCCCCGCCTCCCCCACCGCGCGTCGCCCGCGGCCACCAGGACTCGGTTGCCGAAACTCCTCGGGACACGGACGGTCAACATCACCAGCATGCCGGTCGGGGCGTGACCCGACGCCCGGCTCGCCGGCGGGGGCCAGGACCACGTTGCCGAAACCCCAGGCGAGCCCTGGGCGACGTTGCCCAGCGTTCCTCGAGCGCCTCAGGCCCGGCCGGATTTATGAAACCCGGGCACGCCCACGACGTTGCCCGGCGCCGGGCGTCGTGTGGGGAGGGCTCCGTCACGGCGTGCGCCGCGACGGCACGAGACACCCGTGCCTCGCCGGCCGTGGGCGGTCCGGATCGTGCGCCGAGCGGACCCGAAACCCGCAAACGATCATGATGACCGCCCCGCCTCGGTGCGCTTTTGATCTTTGGTGGTATGTGATCAATCCGCCGGACGAGTGATAGTCAACGCTGTTGACTTGAGCCCACTCGCGCGCCACGAGGGTCCGCGGGTCGGTGCCGGGTGGCGCGCGGTGCGGGTCCAGGGCGGGCATGGAGGGGGCGGCGCTCATCATGATCACGGATGGTGGGGGTGTCGCTGGGGGTGAGGTCGGCGGGATCGCGGGGGCGGGCGGGTCCGGGGACGGCTGAGGGCCCCGGCCGGCATGGGGGTGCCGGGCGCGGGGCCCTCGGGTGAGTGTGGGGGGTCAGTCGCGGCCGGCGGTGACGACGGGTCGGTGCAGGTCGCGGTGGACCAGGTGGGCGCCGAGCCGGTCGGCGAGGACGGTCGCGACGGTGGCGGCGCGGTGGCGGCCGCCGGCGCAGCCCACGGCGACGGTGACGGGTCCGGTGGACGGGCCGGTGAGGTAGGCGGTGACCGCCGCGGCGGTGGCGTCGACCAAGGCGGGGATGCCGGGGGTGGCCAGGACGGTGTCGATGACGGCTTGGTCGTGGGCGGTGAGTTCGCGTAGCGCGGGGTTGATGTGCGGGTCGCGGAAGTGCCGGCGTACGTCGATGGTGAGGTGCGCGCCGGTGGGGGCGGGGCCGTGCAGGTAGCCGAACGAGATGACGGTGACGGCGGACGTGGACATGGTCGTCTCCGGGGGTCAGTCGAGGTGGATGGAGTGGATGCGCTGGGGGTGTTGTCCGTCCTGCTCGGAGCGGGCCCGCCACTGGGCGGTGTGCTCGGTGCACAGCGGGACGTCAGGGGGCGTCGTCGTGGCGGAGTGGGACGTCCAGAGGTACGCGGCCTCCACGACCTCGCCCTGGTTGGTGTGAGAGGTCTGCTGGCAGGTCCGCTTCTTCGTGGGGCTCCTCTGATCGGGCGGGATGTCCGCAGACACCCCCCGGGTTGTCGTGTCAAAATGACACGTTAACCGGGTAAGGTTGTCGTGTCAATATGAGTCGCTAACGGTAGGGTGGTGGGTATGGCCCGACCGGTATGGACGCCCCGCACTCCCGAGGACCAGGCCGCGCTGGACACGCTGGTGGTCGCGGTCCGCCGCGCGGACACGGCGGAGGAGGCGATGTGGACCGCGGCGCAGGCGGCCCGGGCCCGGGGCGTGCCGGCGGATCGGGTGGCCGCCATCGTCGGGCGGGGGCGCAGCACCGTCTACCGCGAGCTGGAGCGGCGGGTTGAGACCGACCCGGCCTGACCGTCGGGCGGGTGCACAGCGCGGGGCTGTGTCGCTCACGGCCTCGCTGTGGTGACAGCCTGTGGGAGGCCCCAACCGTGGTCCTGTCCGCGTACCTGTCCGGGGCCCTGCTGAGTGGGGCGTTGTCCGGGTGCACAGTGGGCTGGTCAGCGGGGGTGCTGGCTGTACCTGAGTGGGCCACGACTCGTAGGCCCCCGCCCCCCGGGCCGTCCCCGTCGACATCTTCGGTCCACGACAGGGGAGCCTGGACGGCCAGCGGAGGGGGCGGCGGGGCCCTGACCTGCGCTGTGCGGCCTGTCTCGTCCCCTCCGGCCCCCTCCGTCCCTAGTGGGAGGGGATAGCGGCCCCCGAAGCGGAGGGAATACCGGAGGGTCTAACGGAGCCCAGGGGGTGATCATCTCCCTGTTTGAACGTCACGTGACGATCGTCGGGGTGTCAGCGGCGCCGTCGGCGGGTGCGGCGGTGGGCGGCCAGGGCCTCGAGGATGGCGGCCGCCGCGGCGGCGCGGGTGCGGTGGACCCGGGTCCGGTGCGGTACCGGGCCGGGGACCCAGCCGGTCCACCCGCGGTGGTCCCGGGTGAGGGTCCCGCCATAGACGCCGCCGGTCAGCAGCAGCCGGTAGGTCCCCGCCGGCGCCCCGTCGGGTCGGCGCAGGGTGTGGCCGCGGCCGTGGCGGGCCAGGGTGGCCGCGGCGGTGTCCAGCAGTGCCTGGCCGCCCGCCAGCGTGGCCGTCAGATCCGTCAGGCTCTCCCCCGGCCCGTCGGTGGGCGCGGGCCGGCCGGTGTCCTCGCCGGGGCCGGCCGCGGTGGGCAGCCGGGCCAGTAGCCCGGCCATCTCGTGGCGGACCGTGGCCACCAGCTCCGGGTCAGGAACCGCGCCGCCGTCCAGGGCCAGGCCCACGGCGCGGACCGCGCCCAGCAGCCCGGCCACACTCGGCGGGTCCGCCGGTGCGCTGGCCCGGACGGCGAGGCGGGCCCGGTAGGCGCGCTGCTGGCAGGCCCGGGAGGCGTACACCGCGGCCCGGCCCCCGCTGGCCGGCGCGGGTGGGACCGGGCGGCCGCAGCCACAGCCACAGCCAGCCGCACCGGTCACGTGATGATCGACCATGGTCGGCACGCTACCCCTGGTGGCCGATCGCGTCGTGCAGCTCGTCGGGCAGCCGGGTAGGCGCCGGGGTGGTGCACGACGAGCCGGCAGCGTTCGTCGCGGTCCACAAGGGCCCTTCACGGGGCGGGCCGGCCGGCCCGCGACACGATCACCCTACCCGTAAAACTGGATTTCCGGAAACGCAAATCTGTTTTTACGGGTAGGGTGCTCGGTATGACGGAGCTTCCGCTCGATGCCGAGCCTGCCGTGTCCCTGTCGTCTCCGGTGGCGCCGGTGGTGTTGCCGTGTCAGTGGTGTGGCCGTGACGTGCCGCAGCGTGCCGGCGGTGCCGGGCGTAAGCGCCGGTACTGCGACCCGGCGGAGACCGGCCGGAACTGCCAGGAGGAAGCGAAGCGGGCCCGGGCGGCGCGCCGCGCCGCCGGCGGGGTCGGCGGGGATGTCGCCGCGGTGGAGGAGGTGATGGACCGCCTCGCGATGTACGTGGACCGGCTCGCGGACGGCCTGGCCGGCGAGCTGACGCCGGCGGGGATTCAGGCCGCGGCCGCGCAGACCGAGGCGGCGGCCGCGGCGAGGATCGCCGCGGCGACCGCGGAGGCGCAGGAGGTCCGCCGGGTCGCGGCCGAGCAGGTCGCCTCGGCGACGGCGGAGCGCGACACCGCGGCCGCCGAGGCGGAGGCCGCGCGGGCGACGGCGGCCGCGGCGACCATGGCTCGGGACACGGCGCTGACGCAGGCCGCGACGGCCACCGAGGACGCGGCGCAGGCTCGCGCGGCGGCCACCGCCGCGCAGGAGACCGTCACCGCCGCGAGCACCGCCGCGCAGGAGGCCCAGAACATCGCCGCCGCCGCGGTGGCCGACCGCGACCAGGCCCAGGCGGCCGCCGCCGCAGCACAGGAGGCCCGCACGGTCGCGCTCGCGGACGCGGACGATGCCCGCCAGCGCGCCCAGGCCGCGGACGGCGCCCGGGCCGCCGCGCAGGCGCAGGCCGCCCAGGCCACCGCCGACGCCGTCGCTGCCCGCGCCGCGGCCGGCGCGGCGGAGGAGCGGGCGGCCGCCGCCGAGCAGTCCTGGCGGACCGAGGCCACCACCGCGGCCCGGGCCACCGCGGCCGCCGAGGCCGCCCAGGCCTCGGCGGCCGCGGCCGAGGACCGGGCCACCGCCGCGGCCGCCCGCGCCGAGAGCGAGATCGAGGCCCGCCGTAGCGCCGAGGCCGCGGCGCTCACCCTCACCCGCGAGCGGGATGGACTCTCCGCCGACCTCGCCGTCCTGCGGGACAGCACCACCGCCGAGCTCGCCGCGCTGCGCGCCCAGCTCGATCAGGCCCGCGAACGCGCCGTGCGCGCCGAGACCGAACGCGACGCCCTCCAGGCCGAGCAGACCCCCCGACCTGGAGGGCGTCGCCGGACCCCCAAGCCCCCGCCGGCCGACGGGGGCTGACCCCCCCAAGCCCCGCCCCCCGGGGGTCCCCCGTACCCGGAGAACTCTGCGAAACACCGGGTGCGTCTGGCCGGGCTACGGAGGATCCCACAGGCCGCTGACCAGCACCGACAGCGCCGACGGGATCCTCCGGCTCTGAGAGCCGGAGGAGTCTCGGAGCCCTCCACGGAGATAGCAGGGAGGACCGCGGCACCCGCTCATCAGCCCGGATCGTCACAGATCCGAGTGTTGAAAACGTTCGTTTTTGACTTCATGGTCATGATTGGTTAGCGTCGGGGGTGCGCCACACGGCGTGTGTCCCCGCCAGGTGAATGTCGTTGGGAGACAGGCGAATGCAGGGTCAGACGCAGGGCCAGCCGGCAGGGGCCGGAGCCGGGTTGCGTGCCGGGCTGGAGGCGGTGATGACCGAGGTCGGCACGCTGTACCAGGAACGCGATGTCGAGATCCAGATGATCGTGACGGGGCTGCTCGCGGGGCAGCACACGCTGCTGCTGGGCCCGCCCGGCACCGGTAAGTCCGCGATCGTGCGGGAGCTGACCGGCCGGATCGAGGCCGCGACGTACTGGGAGATCTTGCTGCACAAGTTCATCGCCCCGAGTGCGATTTTCGGCCCGGTGGACCTGGCCGCGTTGACCGCCCGCGGTGAGCACCGCCAGGTGCTCGACGGGCACGCCACCCGGGCGCACGTCGCGTTCCTGGACGAGATCTTCAAATGCTCGTCGGCGGCGCTGAACTCGATGTTGGCGTTCCTGAACGAGCGGATCTACCACCCCGAGTCCGGCGGGCAGCCGATCGGCTGCCCGCTGGTCAGCGCGGTCTGCGCGTCGAACGAGCTGGCAGAGGACGAGACGACCGCGGCGCTGTACGACCGGCTGCTGATCCGGATGGAGGTCGACTACCTGACCGAGGCCGACTCGTTCGACGCGCTGCTGCGCTCGGCGGTCGCGTCCGGGCCGCCGGCGACGCGGACCACGGTGGGCCTGGCCGACGTCCAGCACGCCGTCGCCGCCCTGGTTCCGGCGGTGGATCTGCCGGGTGGGGTCATCACCGCGGTGCGGGACCTGCGGGCGGACCTGCGCGGCCGGGAGATCACCAGCTCGGATCGGCGGTGGAAGCAGGCGGTCCGGGTGCTCCAAGCCTCCGCCTGGCTGGAGGGCCGGACGGAGGTGGCCGTGGAAGACCTCGCGGTGCTCGCCCACGTGCTGTGGGACTCCCCGGCGCACCGGGGCACGGTGGACCGGGTCGTGCGCGGCTACCTGTCCCCCGATGACCGGGACCTGGCCGACCTCGCCGACGAGGTGGACCGGATCGCCGCCGAGCTGGACAAGCTTGCCGCCGACGGTGACGAGAACCGGCTGCGGGAGTGGGCGGTCGGGCAGAACACGAAGCTGGCCACCGCCGCGAAGCGGCTGGCGGGGATCCGGGACTCGGCGGTGCGGGCGGGGCGGACCCCGGCGCCGTATCAGCGGGCCGCGGAGCGGGCCCAGCACGTCTACACCCGGCTGCTGTCCGAGGCCCTCGGCGTCGACGCGGACAAGATCCCCAGCTTGGATGGCCGGCGGGGGCGTCGGTGACCCGCCTCGGCGAGCTGCAGACCGCGGCCGCGCCGTGGTCCGGCCGGCCGGACCCGCTGGTGCTCACCGACGACCGGGCGGACCTGGCGGTGTGGGAACAGACCCGCGAGGACTGCCCGGCCCTAGCCAGCCTGGACGCCGATCTGACCGACCGGTACGGCATTCCGGGTCTGGCCCGGGATCTGTGGCTGGCCGCCTACGCCCGCGACCCCCACGTCGCCGACACCGCCGACGTGGAGCCGGCGCGGCTGCCGGCGCGGGCGATCCTCGCCGCGCAAGCCGGCACCCCCGAACAGCGCGAGCTACGCCGGATCAGCGCCGGGGACCCGTACGCCGCGGCGATGGGCGTGCTGGCCCAGTCCGGTGCGCTGCACCAGATGCTCGCCACCCTGGACAAGACCCCGCCCCGCGGGCCGGGCAAGGAGGCCCGGCGCCAGCTCCGCAAAGCCCGCCGGGAAGCCGCCGCGGCCGCCGAAGCGGTACGTGAGGCACTCGCCAACGCCGAGGACGACGTCGACGACGACCCGGGTGGGGAGGTCAGCCGGCCGCTGTCGGTGGACGTGCAGCGGGCGGTCGCCGAGGCGGAAGGCGCCGACGCGGACGCGACCACCGCCGCCCAGGCCGCCCAGGAGGCCGGGGTCGGGGAGGACGGCGGGGACCTGACCGTCGCCCGGCTCCGCGCGGCGGCCCGGACGGCCGCCGCCGGCGCGGAGACGGCGCTGGCCGCCGAGGCGGCGGTGATGACCGGCTGGGGCGTCGAACCCGGCCAGCTCGAGCGCCTGGACGCCGGCGAGCGGATGCGCCTGGCGGAGAAGATGCGCGGCGGGAAACTCGCCGCGTTCGCGGCGCTGATCGGCCGGTTCCGGCAGATGGCCACCGCCCAGCGGGCCCGCCGTGTCGAGCACGCGAAAGGCGAGTACGTCGGCGTCACGTTGGGCGACGACCTCGCCGCCCTGGTCCCCGACGAGCTGGTGGCCCTGGCCGTGCCGGCGTTGCGGGCGCAGTTCGCGATCCGCTACGCCGACCGCCAGCTCATGGTCTATGACCAGCGCGGCATCGACCATGACGCCCAAGGGGCGATCATCGCCGTGGTCGACTGTTCCACCTCGATGACCAACTGGGACACCCACGGGCTGACCGGGGAGGCCTACGCCAAGGCCCTCGCGTTGGCGTTGCTCGACTCCGCCCGCGCCGCCCGCCCGGTACGGGCGTTCGCCGGGATCCTGTTCGCCAGCGAGCCCATCGACCCGATCGTGTTCCCCGCCGACCTGCCCGTCGACCTCGGCGAGCAGATCCGGTTCGCGGAGACGTTCCCCGGCGGGGGCACCGTGTTCGCCCCGGCGCTGGACGCCGCCGCCGGGCTGCTGGAGGCCGAGTTCAACGCGACCGGCCGCGCGAAAGCCGACATTGTGATCATCACCGATGGGGCGGCCGAGCTCGAGCCCGCCTGGATCACCGCGTGGAAAGCCCGCCGCCACCGGCTGGGGTTCCGGGTGTTCGCGGTCACCGTCGGGGACTGGGCGGACGACCCCGCCGACCTGGAAGCCATCTGCGACGACGTGCGCCGCGTCGCGGACCTGACCGATACCCGTGCCACCGCCGACCTGTTCCGCGCCATCTGACCCCCGCCTGGCGGCCGCGTGTTGACGCGGTCACCGAGCATCATGGAAAACGCGCGTTTTCGACCTGAAGGGATCCCCCCGTGTCCTCGCCGACCGTCCCCGAGCCCCCGGACCTGACCACCTCGGACCCCACCCTGAACCGGTACCTGACCGGCGTGACCAACTCGGTCGGCGAGGACGGGGAGGGACTGCTGGGCAACCTGGTCATCTACAACGTCACCGACGTCGAGCAGTGCGGCGAGACCGAGCTGCGCGAGTGGTTCACCGAGCTGGGCCTGTCCGTCGAGTTCCTGCCTGGCCCGCCCCGCCAGGACGCCGCCTACGAGAAAGCCACGTCCGCGGCGAAGGCCCGCTACCCCCTGGGCACCCACCGCGGCCGCAACCACGCCAGCCAGGGCCAGACCGTCACCCTGATGATGCGCAACGTCGCCCGCGACGAGACCCGCATGGTGCGCCACCTCGTGCGCGAGCTCGCCGACCACGCCGACGAAGCGCTGTCCTACGAGGTCCGCCTCGCCACCGCCGAGTTCGTCCGCGCGACCGACCCCAACCTGCCCGAGGGATCCGGGACGATGATCCTCACCGCCGAGCAGGAGACCGTCGACCGGCTCGGCCCCGACGAACGCACCCTGATCACCGACCTGATCGGCGCGATCACCACCGACTACAACACCCGCAGCCAGTACGTCTCCGCCGACCGGCTCCGCAAGATGCTGCGCGACATCATCGAACGCGCGCTCACCGCGGTACGGATCCACCCCGGGGTCTACTTCGTGCACCACCGCCACACCCAGGCCCTCGCCGCGCTCCGCGAGCTCGCCGGCCGGTTCGGCGGAGAACTCACCCGCGTCCCCCTGCCCGACGCCGGCGAGATGCGCACCATGGTCGACAGCGCGTTCTCGGCCAAGGCCCAAGCCGACCTGGAATCCCTGGCCCGCGACATCGCCCGCGTCCAGGCCGACGGTCCCAAGCCCTACCAGGTCCGCCAGCTCCACCAGCGCTACACCGCCGTCAAGACCGCCGCCGAGCAGTACCAGGCCGACCTCGACACCCACCTGACCACCACCGACGCCACCCTCCAACTCGTCCAGGCCCAGATGGCCACCCTCATGATCAGCGCCGCCGACGCCGAGACCACCCCCGCCGCACCGCTCGAGGAGCAGCCGTGAGCCACGACGCCCCGCCCGGCGTGCACCCGCACCATGTCGTGGTCGCCAGCCGTCGACGACGGCTGGCGACCTGCGCGTTCCACGCCGGCGACTGGGCGGCGAACCCGATCAGCGGCCTCGCCGGCACCGACCGGATCGACGGCCTGTGCATCCCCCACACCGCCCACGTCCGCGCCTGCACCGCCTGCGGCGGCCCGACACTCGCCGCGGTCCGCACCACCACCTGACCCCCCGCTCCGTCGCCGACGTAGCCATTCCTGTCCCAAAACGGGATGACAACCCCTACCTGTTCTCGTACCATTTTGGTACGAGAACAGGTAGGGAAGGGGTCAGATGACAGACGCCAGCCAGAACGAGCTCCCCGAGATCGAGGTCGTCGACTTCGAGCACGGCGAGTCGATCACATACAAGGTCAATGGCGGGACGGAGACGGTCGCGGCCGGCACTCCCGGGTGGGCGGAGATCTTCGGCGGTCAGCCGGCACCCCACCGGCGCCGATAAACATCACCATCGGCCCCGGTCGGCGAGGTGCTGGCCGGGGCCGCCGCACGTTCGGCACCCGGACGAACCACCAGACGCTGATCCATCCGAACCAGACCGGCTGGCCCGTCCGGACTCCCACTGTTTGTCGCAGGGCAACAGTCCGACAACGTTCCGCTATCACCATGGACAGGGCAAACCCGCTGGTCGCACGCTCCCCGGCACGCACCGTGAAGCACCGGTTGCACGCCTAGGGGGAAGTCATGGATCTTGCACCGCGCACCACGCCCACCAGCACGCTCAGCCTGGACCAGGCCGCATTCCGCGCCCACACCAAGCCCCGGATCCTCATCGCATGGATCGCCGACGGGCTGCTGCCCGCCACCTGGACCACCCACGGCTGGCAGATCCACCCGAACGCACTCGCCCGCACCGTCAGCAAGATCTGGAACTGGGCAGCCTGATCTCCCAACTCGACACATGGGACGGCCCCGGCCGGAACTGATGTCCAGGCCGGGGCCGAGATACCCCGCACGGCGGGGGACAGCGCCCGCTGTCCCCCGCCGTGCGACGGGCTATGACGGCGCGGGTTCGGCGTCTGCCAGGTAGCGGTGCAGCGAGGTCTTCGGGATGCCGGTCTTGGTGGCGATCGCGCCGAGGCTCTCGCCGCGGGCTTTGAGGAGCCGAGCGTAATCGATCTTGTCCGGGGGGTGGGCGATGGGCCGGCCGACATGGCGGCCCTTGGCCTCGGCGACAGCGCGGGCGTTGGCGGCGCGTTCGGCGGTGAAGGTGCGCTCCATCTCGGCGAACAGCGCCAGCAGGAGGAAGGCGATGCGGCCCATGCCCTCATCCGCGGTGTTGATCGGCAGCGGGTCGGCCAGGGAACGCACGCCGACGCCCTTCTCGGCGAGGTCATGTACGAGATTGAGGACCTCGCGCAGGTTACGGCCGAGCCGGTCCAGTGTGTGGACGACGATCGTGTCGCCGGTGCGGGCGTAGGCGAGCAGCGCGGCCAGGCCCTCGCGGTCGACGGTGGCGCCGGTCTTCTTGTCGGTGTAGATCCGCTCATCCGGGATGCCGGCCGCGGCCAGGGCGTCCAGCTGGCGCTCGAGGCTCTGCTTGGTGGTGGACACCCGGGCGTAGCCGAGATCAAGCCCGGCGGAGGGATGCAGGGGAGTGGCAGGCACGCGAAGATCGTACCGGAAGTCGTCCCCGTATTATCGTTTCGGAACGCATGTTGTGGAACGAATTCCGGAACATCCTGGGGCCCGTTTCCGCAGTCGGGAGCGACCCGAGGTCAGTCGTTCCACATCCTTAGAACCGGAACGACCGCCCGAGAGGGGAAGCGACACCCTCAACGAAAGATCAACTCGACTGGTTGAAGACCGCGATCCCCGGGATCGGACCCGCCGTGGCCTGATCCGCCAGCACCCCCAGCGACAGCGCGATCGAGGCCAACGCCAGCGCCACCGGCTTGCTGTCATCGACATCGTGTATCTCCCGGGCACCAGCGGCCGCCCGTCTCGCGAACTCCCCCGCCAGTACCGCCGCCGCGCGCTGCCGCTCCGCATCCTCTCCGATACTCACGACACGATCATCCCCGCGCACGCTCTCTCCGTCCGCCGAACACGGCAGCCTGTGGCCATCGAGAGACGTGTGTCGAAAACGAACCATTCCCGACAAGATCAGAAAATGGTGGGAGCGGTGATCGGAGAACCAGCACCGGCTGTGTCAGCCAGACGAAACGGGCCATGCCCGCGCGGCCCACGACCGACAATCTGTGCATGAGATCCACCGCGGTGACCACACCCGAGGACCCGAGAGAGCCCGACACGGTCCTGGCCGAGGATCTCTCCGACTGCGGCCGGATCGTGGAGACCTTCCGCGACAAGGGCGCCGTCATCATGGATCTACGTGCCATCGACGCCGCGACCGCGCAGCGGGTCCACGACTACGCCGTAGGCGCGGCGTTCGCGCTACGCGCCAATGCCGAGAAGCTCGGCGCCGGCGTCTTCCTGGTCGCCACCCGGGACCTGCCCCCCGAGCAGGAGCGTCAGCTCCGCCACCGATACGGATCCTGACCAGCACGCCGACCCACACCCGCCATCCATCGATCTTGTCGGGAATTCGTTCGATTCCTGACAAGATCAGATGGTGGGCGCTGGGCACCCCGCCCCTAGTTAACGATCTTGTACAGGCGGAAACCGCCGTAAGCGATCGCGAAGAACAGGATCGTGAGGAGGTCACCGCGGGCGATCAGTTGGAAGCCGTGGTCGTGGCAGCGGCTGAGCAGACCCTTTCGCCGCCGGTAGCACAGCCGGCCGGTCGAACGGGTCGCCGCGCCACAGCGGGACAGCCAGTACAGCCCCGCGAACCCGGGCAGGAGCACGAGGAACACGAACAGCACGATCATCGCGAGGCATCCCCGTCGGCCGGCGCCCCCTCGACAGGGCGCCCGCGCTGGGCGGGGATGCCGGGCAGGATCCGCTCGCCGGCCATCCACCGCGCCAGCAGCTCCCGGTCGACCATCTGGATGCGGTGGCGCCGGCCGAACGCCGCGGCCGCGTCAGTGAACCGGTTCGAGGTGACCATCAGCGCGAGGTCGGCCTGGTGGTCCGTCCACGCGCAGCCGTTGAAGTCCCGCACCTCGGACGGGCCCACCGGCCGGCTGCGGTAGTGCTTGCACTGCACCGCGATCCGAGCCCCGCGCGGGGCGTGGGCGAGGACGTCCACACCGCCGTCTCCCCGGCCTCCGACCACCCGCACCCGCCGACAGCCGTCCCGGATCAGCAGGTGCGCGACGTGCTGCTCGAACTCGGCTGGGCTCAACGTGTCGAGGACGGCGGCCGCAGCCCTCCGCCCGATCTCGCGGATCCGGCGGGCGCGTATCGCAAGCAGGACTCGGACAGCCGCGAGCGCCACGAGCAGCCCGAGCGGCAGCGTCCACCAGCCCAGCACCTCCACGAGCACCTGGACCATCACGACGAGAACCACGCCACCGAACGCCACCGCCGTCACCAGGGGAACCACCCGCTCCCCCACCGCCGGCCGCGACGATGGACGCCCCCGCGGCCGGCGAGCCTGAGACGGACGAGTACGGCGAGCACTCGGACGACGCCGCGCAGACGAAGAACCCCGACGAGCCACCCATCCACTATTCGCGCACAACACGACACATGAGGGTGCTTCGGCGACGTAGCGAGGACATCCCGTCACGCAAACGGCACGAGAACCGGCCCACGCCGCGACCGGGAAGACGAAAACGCGCGTTTTCAATCCTGCGCGCCACGAAGGTCCCGGCGTCCCCAGAGACGCCGGACCAGCTCACAGGCTGAGATCGAGGAGGCGCACCGGCTGGCCGGCCCACCGGTCCGGCGCCGCCGTCGCGATCACCGCACCCTCCGGACGCTCCGGAGTCGGCTCAGCCGCATAGCGGACATGCGCCGGCGCCCAGCCGGCACCGCGGGCCACCGCGAGCGCGGCCGCCAGGTCCAGCTCCACGATCGTCACCGCCGGCAACGCGGCGATGTGCTCGGCGGTTCCCGGCCGGGCCCGGTCCGCCTCCACCAGCGCACATGCCGGCGCGTACAGAAAATGACCCGGCTCGGTGTGCGCACGCTGGATCAGCCGGGAAGCCAGGATGTTGCCGTAGCCGGCCGAGACCATCGCCGTCTCATCCAGCACCACATGCAGCGCGTCGCTCACCGCCCCAACGCCCGCGCCAGCCGACGATCCAACTCGGCATCAGCCCGCGCGGCCTCCTCCTCCGATGGGTCATAGCCACTCCACTCCCGCAACACCGCCCGAGCCCGCTCCGCGCGCTCAGCCCGCTCCGCCGGCGTCAGCACCGTGCTCGCCAACCGCGCCAGATACGCCCGCAACGACAGCCCCTCCGCCGCCGCCACCTGAGCCAGCCGATCCCGCGCCTCCGCCGGAATCCGCACATTCGCATCCGCCACCACGGCCTCCTCCCAGTCCACTCCCCCACAGGATACGGGTACGCAGACGTACCCAGCAGATCCCGCAGGCCCTTCCTCCCAGCCCAGCTCTCGCCGCGCTGGTTTAAAACGTATGTTTTCAACCAGCGCGGGAAGCCTGACGCCCGGGAGGCCTCCCTTCCCGGGCGCGACAAACAGGTGTAAACCATGACAACACTTACGTGACGTCAGAGAATCAATTCTTTACTCAAACGATGTTGAAAAAGTAGGCGACCGGGGCCCTCACTCCTCCGGACCCCACGACGCAGGCCGCACTAGACCCGCCGGCAACCGTGTCCGGTCGTCTCCCAGCGCCGCATCCACCTGCATCTGCGTCAGCCCCCGGGCACTGGAGAAGTCCGCTCCGTTCAGTCGTGCGGCGGAGAAGTCTGCCCCGTCTAGTACCGCAGCGGCGAGCGTCGCCCAGCTCAGTTCCGCGCCGGTGAAATTCACCTCGACCAGCCAAGCGTCTGTGAAGTTCACTGCGCGGAGCTGAGCACCTCTGAGGTCTGCCTTGATCAGCACAGCGCCGAGGAGATCCGCGCCGTTGAGATCAGCGCGGCCGATTCCTCGCCGGGCCGGGAGTCGGCCGAGGACAGTGAGCGCGGCCTGAACATCGGTGCTCATGCGAAAACGCCAGGCAGCGGGATGTCGTCGTCGCGATAGTGGCCGTCCGGGACGGGTGTGTTCACGGACGAACGCCGAGAGCACTTCCACAACGGTCCGCTGATCGGCGGCGCTGTCCCAGGCGATCCGTTCTAGCCCGTAGATCCCACCAAGCCGGCTGTCGACCGTGTCTGCGGTGAGCAGACCGATCGCGGTCGCGTACAGCTCACGGACATGAGTGTTCGCGTTGGCCTGCCGGGTCTCGTCCAGCGCGATCAGACCACCGGCGACGGCGGTGAGCGCGGCAGCCGCGGTCAGCAGTCCACCCTGCAGCGCCGCGCGGGCCTCCGCTGCCCCGTCGGTACCTGGCGGGTACATCCGGCCCGGCAGATGCCAGATCCCAACGACCGCAGCCACCGCCCCGACCCCGGCGATCCCAGCCACGATCCACAGCCACCGCCGGCCGGCCCGCCGGTGCGCTCCCCCGATGTCGGCCATGGGAGAGGTTGTACGCCACCGCAGCCAATGGGGTGCTTACCGTCACCTAGCCATGGCAACGCGGCCGGCGCCGGCTGCGTCCAACCTCCGAGCCCACACCCCGAGCCGGAGGACGCCCGTGAGCACGGCGACCATCGCCGCACCATCCCTGCCCAGCCCCGACCTCATCCGCAGACGAGCACTTCACGCCCGCGGCTTGCGGCTCCTGCAGATCGGAACCATCGTCCTCGCCGTCACGCTCGGCGCCCTAGCCGTCGTCTTCGTCGGGCACGTAATCCTCAACTACCAGCCCCCACCCGTGGTAACCATCACCACCACCGGAGCGACCAGCACACCCGCCGACACGCCCACCATCGTCGTCGTGCCCGAGCCCGCCCCGCCGCCTGACGAGTCCGGCGGCGACGGCTTCCTGGTGCCGATTGCCATCGCCGCACTCACCGCGCTCCCCGGCACCCTCACCGCCATCGCCGGACTCGTCCTTGTCCTCCGCAGCCACCACTACCCCACCGCACCACCCCCGCCTCCCGAGACGTGACGAGCTATCCAACTCGCGTACTCACCGAGTCCTGGCGCGGGGATCCGACGGACCTAATCCAGCGTCACAGCAATCTGGACTCGGTAGACCAGAGCTGGCAGACCTCGACATCCCACACGGCCGCCGCGGCCTCTGGCATGGTGCAGACATCCATCCGAGTACCAGCACATGGGAAGCCAACGGAGGACTTCATGCCCCCTGCCCAGCAGACGCCCGGCGACACCGGCGCCGTCGTCGATGTCGTGCTCAGCCAGAAGGGCGGCGTCGGGAAGTCCACGATCACGGTCAACCTCGCGGCCGTCATCGGGGAAAACACCCGCCCAAACGGACCTGACGAAGACGCTCCGGTGATCGCTGCTGGCATCGACCCCCAGGGGTCCATGGAGAAGTGGGCAGACAAGGTCGAAGAGGACGCTCTGCCGTTCGACTACGTGTCCACGCGAGGCGACAACGACATGATCCCCGCACTGAAACGAGATCCGCTGGTGCGGCGGATCATCGTGGACTGCCCCGGGTTCATGGACATCGACCCAACCGCCGAGCGCAGCAAGGACCCCCTCGGCCACGGAGCTGCGGCTGACGCGCTACGTGCCGTCCTGGAGGTCGCGGACCGCGCAATCGTGCCCATCAATCCGGAGTGGCTCGCCTTCGATCCAACCGAATACACGATCGAGCGGATCCTGCGTCCACGTCGTATTCCGTTCCTGGTCGTGGTGAACCGATGGGATCCACGAGACGGCCGCGAGGACCTGGAGAAGGTCGAGGCCTGGATCGATGAGCACGGATACCCGCGGACCCCACAGCCGATCCGCAAGTACAAGATCCACACGAACGCGGCGGAGAAGGGCCTGGTTGTCACCCGGTACGCCGAGTCCGGTACCGCCCTGCGCGCCCGCGAGGATTTCTACAAGCTCGCGATCGCTCTGGACGGACTGGAGGTACGGAGCTGATGGGACGTCGCCGAGACGCGAGCCCGACCAGCATCCGGGCTGTGGCGACACCGCCACCCCACGCGCTGCCCGATCCATACGAGGCGATCGGCGACAGCCCGAACCTGATCGACACCGAACGGCAGGATCTCGCGCTCGCAGAGGCCGCGATCGATTCATTGCGGGTGGCGTTCTGGGTCGCCGGGAAGGCCCTGCAGCTCATCAGGGACGCCCGCCTCTACCGGGGCACGCACGACACGTTCGAGGACTACGTGACGGAACGGTGGGACATGCAGACCTCGCAGGCCTACCGGCTGATCCAGGCATGGCCTCTCGCCGAGCGTTTGTCCCCCATGGGGGACAAGATCAACGAACGGCAGGTGCGGGGACTGCTGCCCATCGCCTCCCGGCACGGTCAAGATGCCGCGGTGGCCGTCTACCAGACCGTCGCCGAGACAGAGGGTCTGCGGGTCACAGCGGCTGTCCTGGACGAAGTTGTCAGAGTCCTGCCGGCCGAGGCATGGGATCAGGATCTGGTGGTGAAACAGATCCGCGCCTACCTCGACGGGGCTCTGCAACAGGAGCCGGCTGCGGGCGTCGACCCTGCCGAGGCGTGGGAAGCCGAAGCCGCACGGTTGCGCGCAACCGTGCGCAGGGTTGTCACCAGACCGACCTGGCGGATGGCCGCACGCGAGCACCCCGATCAGGCTCGGGCGGTCATCGCGGAACTACGGGAGCTCCTGGACGAGGTTGAGAGGGATGCCGCCGGCGAGGCCTGACCACGTCGTGCCATCGCTCGGGACCCGGGTCAATCATCACGCTCCCGTCGCCGCCTATCCCATCCGAGCAAGGCCGCAACGACGACGATCGCGCCACTGGAGAGGACCAGTACCCATGCACCAGCCCATCCTCCGAACAGGACTCCGGCGACTCCCAACGCGGCCAACATATAGATCCCGAACATGACGATCTCCCCACCCAAGCGGGGATGATCATCTCATGATTCAACGGCTGGATTCCTTGATCGACTCATCGTCGAGGGGGAGAGCTGCGACGTCGGCGACCAGTGGACGGTCGCTGAGCTGGGCTATTTCTCAACGAGGTCCGGCCCCGTCCCGGTCTGGGCACCAGCGGGCCGTTGAAACAGCGCGCCACTGCCACGGTGGGGGAGTCGGACGGTGCGTAGGTGCGTCCAGCCACGGGTCTGGTAGTACCGGTGTAGATCCTCGTTGCTGGCCCATGCGTCCAGTCGTTGCCAGCGGAGGCCTGCAGCGGATGCTCGCCGTGAAGACCAGTCCAGCAGAGCTGTCCCCAGCTCCCTGCCAGCTGCGGATCTGTTCACCACGAGGCGGTGCACGTACATGGCGCTGTCTGGGTCGTCCTCCCAGGTCCAGAACTCCGGATCCGCGTTGCCATCGATGGTGATGGTCGCGACCGGTCGGTGATCTGACTCGGCGATCCAGGCGCTCCCGGCCGCGACAGCGGCCTGGATCCGGTCGACTCGCGGCGCGTACTGCCATTGGTCAGACCCGTTGCTGGCAAGCCACGCGCGAGCGTCCTCCATCAGTTCGACGATGATCGACACATCGGCGGAACCTGCGTGCCTGACGATGTGTGTCATTCCGACGGCGTGCCCACGTCGGGAGGAACGTCACCGTCTTCGGCCACGACGACATGACGGTCGCCAGGGAGAACGTTCTCGACAGCTCGCACGGGTCGGCCCGCTTCGTCGTACCCAGTGAGGTAATGGACGATCAAGGTGGTACCAGGGCTGAGCTGGAGACGGTGCGCCTCGGCTGGGGTCGGCATCCGAGAGATGTAGTGGTGCCGGATACCAACCTGCTTGTGTCCAAGCTCGGCGAGGACCCTGTTCGCACCTCGAGCTATGTCGTGGGGGAGCACGATCTCGCTCCCTTGAACGATCTCCAGCGGATAGTACGAGTCGTTGATGTTGAACGGCTCGCCATCGATGCTGCGCACCCGCCGCCGGACAGCTGCGATCTCGCCATCCGCCAGCTGTAGCCGTTCCGCAATCTCGGGTGGTGGCACGACGAGAGCTACGTCGATCGTCTGAGTCGCCGCCCGGCCGTCATTGGCGAGCGCAGTCCGGAAGTGATCCATAGTCGGCGCTGGATCCGCGCTGACGCGAAGTTCGTCCTGCGGCCGGTACACCATCCGCCGTCGCTGGCGGACGAAGTAGCCCTTCGGGCGCTCGCTCACGACCAGGCCCTCGTTGACGAGGACCCCCAGCGCCTGACGGACGGTGCCGCGGTTCACGCCGTACCGCTCGACGAGCTCGGCCTCAGTCGGCAGCCGGCCCTCAGGGCCGAGACTCCCGCTGCTGATCTCAGCGCGCAGCTCATCGGCGATCTGCTGGTATACGGGCCGCGAGCTGCGGCGTAGCGCGTTCACGGCGTCCTGCCCACCTGTCGGGAACAACCTTTGTTCAGACAATCTAGCCCGACCCCCTTGACCACGCAGCGTGCCGGATGCGACGCTCCTGTCAGTCCCATTGTCTAGACCATCCATACGGACTGGACAGAGGGGTCGAAGTAAGAAGCCCGGCCGGTGGTCGCACACCGGCCGGGCCCTGGATCGGTCCACACCCCCGACTCACCGGAGGCATGACCCATGGGTAATCCTGCCCCACTCTCTGTCCGGTACGGCTCCGACTGGCGTCTCAGCGCGCTGTGCCGTGACCAGGACCCGGAGCTGTTCTTCCCGATCGGGACGACTGGGCCCGCCGAGCGTCAGGCCGCCCAGGCCCGCGCGGTGTGCGCCGGTTGCCCGGTGCGGGTTCCGTGCCTGACCGACTCGATCGGCGAGGCCGATGGTGTGTGGGCCGGGCTGGACCCGACCGAGCGCGACCCGCTGGCCCGCGCGCACAGCGTTTACCTGGCCGAGGTCGCCCGGCTGGACAGCACCCTGCCCGCCGCGGTGGACGAGCGGGCGCGGCTGGCGAGCCGGGCCCTGGCCGCCGAGGGCGACACGACCGCTGCCCTGGCGCTGACGATCGCCGCCGGCGCGGACCGCACCGAGATCGAGACCGCCGCCCAGATCGCGGCCGCCACCAGCACCGAGACGGCGGTCCTGCTCGGCGAGCTCGGGGTGACCCACCCGACCCGCCTGCGCCAGGCCGCCGAGCGACTCCTGACGACCGCTATCGCGATCGCGTTCCCTGCCACTCCCACGCTGGCGGTGGCGTCATGATCGCGACCCGTCGGGAGTTCCTGCACGTGACGACGACGGCCCGGTCCGGTGCGCAGGTGTGGCGGGTGGTCGCGGCCGCGGTCGGACTGGACTGCCCCACCCCGCCCGCGACGTTCGGCCCGGGCCGGGGTGAGTGGCAGCGGCGTGCCACGGGTCAGACCCGCCTGGGCCTGGTCGTGGTGACGGTGACCGCCAAGCCGACCGGGGAGCTGGTGGTCGCGATCAGCACCGACGACACCGCCAGGCACGGTGCCCACGAGGAGCTCGTGGGCCTGGCCGCCGCCGCGGTGCGGGCCGAGGCGGACATGGAGCTGGGCTTCCAGGACCGCTGGCAGCAGCACCAGCTCTCCCAGGAGCCGGCCGATGCGTCCGGCCGGCGCACGGTGCGGGCCGCCGCCGCGGTGGTGGTCGACGGGGTCGGGTTCGGGGCGCTGCTCGTTGCGTTGGCGCTGGTGGCTTCGGTGCTGCTGGCCGCCGACGGCGGCCAGGACGCGCCGGGCGGGCTGGCCGTGCTGGGAGACGGCCCGGTCGCGATGGCCACGGTCGCCGGCGGGTGGCTGGCCAGCCGGGCCGGCGCCCTCGCCGCGTACGTCCTGCATGGCGACCACGAGAGCGACCGGTGGGGCTACCTGCGCGGGTCGCTGCTGCCGATGCTGCTGGCCGCCGCGGTCGTGGCGCTGGGTGCGGGGTGGATCGCATGAGCGACCGCCATCTGCCGATCACCGGCGAGCTCCTCGGCCTGGGGAAGGCGATGGACCGCTGGCAGCAGTCCCAGACCGAGCTGGCGGACGCCGCCCGCGCCTACGCCGCGGCGCTGGAGACCGAGACCGGCGCGCTGATCGGCTACGCAGCCGCGCTGGCCCGTGGCACCGACGCCGGCGAGGTCCAGGCGGCGCGCGCCGAGCTGCTGGCGGCGTTGCGGGCCCGGGAGACCGCGGCCCGCCAGCTCGGCGCGACCCGCCCGGCCGTGGCCGTGCGCACGGGCCGGGCGGTGCTCGAGACCGCCCGCCAGGTCGCCGGCTCGCCGGGGGGGTCGGGGGTGACCTCATGAGCTGGGCGGAGGAGCGTCGCGCGGATCGGGAGACCGCCCGCGCGGCCGACCGGGCGGACCGGGCCGTGGAGCGCGAGCAGGACCGGGCCGACCGGATCGCGGCCGCCGAGGCGCGGCGTGCGGACGCCGCGGCGGCGGAGGAGATCCGCGCCGGGCGGGAGGAGACCCGCAAGGCCGACGCGGAGAAGGCGACGGCCCGGCGGGTGGCGTGGCGACGTCAGCATGCGGTGGAGCTGCTGATCTACCCGCTGGCGTTGGTGAGCGCGGCCATGGCGATCCCCGCCATGGCGGACTACGGCCACGACCTGTACGACAGCCCGACCGGCTACGCGCTGCCCATCCTCAGTGAGCTGGGGATGTGGGCGTTCGCGCTGGCCGTCCACGCCGCCCGCCGCGGCAGCACCGACGGCGACGCCGAGGGCGACGGCGACGCGGCGGACCGGCCGGTGGGGATGTTGCAGGCCGGGATCGCGGTGTTCGCCGCGGTGGCTCTGGGCCTCAACATCGCGCACGGCCTGGACGACGGGCTGTCGGTCGGCCTGGTGATGGGCGTCGTCTCGATCGCCGGTGTGGTGGCTCACCAGCTCGCGGTCGCGGCCCCGGCGCGTAGCCGGGCGCAGCGGGCGCAGGCCCGGATCGACCGGATCGCGGCGCGGCGGGTGGCACAGGCCCGGCGCATCGCCGCGCGCACCGCGGTGGTGGAACTGGCCGCCGACGGGTCGGCCCGACTCGTGCACCGCCCCGGGCTGTACGTCCCGCGCCGCCGCCAGTTGGCCCCCGCGACAGTGTCGGGTCTGCCGGTCACCCCGGCGGCGGAGACCGGCGGGTGGGACGCGGCCCTGGCCGACCTGATCGTCTCGGGTGGGTCGGGGGGGCCGATCGAACGGGCTCCCGACCCGACTACCCGCCCTGACCTGGACGAGTCGGGTCCCGAGCCGGAGCCCTCCAGCTCCGAGCCGGAGCCTGAGTCGGGTCGCGGGTCCGGCGGCGTGGCCCTGGCCGACCCCCCCGACCCGGCCAGCACAGAGCAGTCGGGGGACCCCCTCGCCCGGCGCCACATCACCTACGACGAGGCCCTGGAGGCCACCCGCCGCCTCGCGCGCCGTCAGGGCCGGCCGGTCTCCGCTGAGCAGCTGCGCACCGCGCTGCGGGTCGGCGCGAAGACCGCCCGAACCCTGCGCGACACCGTCAACGCCGAGCTGTTCGAGGACCAGTCGTGAGCGTGCTGCTGGCCGAGCTGGCGGTCGGGGTGCCGTTGGCGGTGGTGGCCGGGTTGGTCCCGACCGCGGCGGAGCGGGCGGTCTACCCGGTGGCGGTGCGCTGGCGGCCCGGGTCGGCGGGGGTGCCCTTCGGCCTGTGGCTGCGGCTGGTTCGCCGGTGCTGGCGGCCCGGGCGGCGGCTGCGGACGCTCGCCGCCCCGCTGGTGGTCTTGCTCTACGTGGCTGCCGGGGTGCTGCGCGCAGCGGCGGTCGCGGTCCGCCTGGCCGATCTGGGCACCGAGCGGGCGGCGCGGCGGGCCGACGAGTTCGCCGACGACCCAATGTTCCCTCTCTATTCCCTTCCCCCGTCCGATTCCTGACAAGGAGATTCACCGTGGGCCGTATTGAGGATCTCGACGCGATCGACCTGGACAGTTCCGAGGCGCTCGCGTTGTACCTGAAGAAGTTGAACCGCCTGTACAAGGATTTGACGATGGAGGTCGGCTACTCCGCCGAGGAGATCCTGGAGAACCTCTCCTCGATCCCGGGGCATTCCCTGGCGTTCGGTCTGGACAGCCGGGCCCGGGCCAAGCACGTGGTGTCCCCGCTGGTCAAGGCCCGTGAGGCCAGCGAGTTCGCCGGCCAGCAGGCTGTGAAGGCGAACGCGATGTTCCGCCGCTACTTCGCCGAGGAAATGGAACGCAACCGCAAGCCCGTGAAGCCGAAGTTCTCCTTCGGCTGATAATCCACAGCGACACATCCCGAACATTCCTCGTACCACACGAATCATTTGGAAGGGAGGCGTCATGGGTAAGAACCCGCTGACGAAGTCGACGCCGGTGGCGTCGATATCGCGGGGTGCGGAGAAGGGGGCGGCGGCCGCGTCCAGCGAGATTTCCGGCGGGCTGGTCCGGCTGCTGCCCCCGTGGGGGGTCGCCGCCGCCCTGCCGTTGGCGGCGTGGCTGACCGAGCACATGTGGACCGCGCCCGGGGTGGCGCCTTGGGCGGCGATGGGCATGACCACGATCACCGGGGTCGTGTCCGCGCTGGCCTGGAAGGTCTCCCACGCCCGCCGGATGCTCGGCAGGCTGCACGTCACGATCAACACCGCGGCGGCGTTGGGCTGGGTGACGGTGGCGACCCAGACCGGCCCGTTCGAACGGCCGGTCATCGACTTGTGGGCCGCCGGCGCGTTCACCCTGGCCCTGTCGTGGAACATCCGCCACGCGGTGCGCAAGAACGCCGAGGGCGGGGAGCTCGACCAGGCCCCCGACGTGCTCGCGACCTGGTGGGAACGACACGCCGCGAAGCGGGCCGGGCTGGAAGGGGTGCCCGCCCGGACCCGGGAACTGACCGCGGACCGGGCCACGGTCGACCTGAACCTGGCCGGGACCGGGCACACCGCGGCCGATGTGGAGCGGGCCCGCGAGCACATCGCGGTGGAAGCGGGGATCCCCCGCACCGGGGTCCGAACCATGGAAGACCCCACCAACGCCGGGCACGTGACGATGACGCTGGTCCGCCGTGACCTGCTCGGCGAGACCGTGGTGTGGGCCGGGCCGCGCTACCCCGGCGGGTCCTCGCTGGAGCCGGTGGTCTACGGCCGCTACGAGGACGGCGAACCGATCGCCTACACCCTGCCGGCCACCCCCGCCGAGAACGGCCGGAAAGCGAAGAACGCCGTGCAGACCGGGGTGTCGGGAGTCAACGGCGCCGGCAAGACCGGCGTCGCGCTGATCACCGCTGGGGAGTACCTGACCCGCCCCGAGTCCGAGGTGTGGGTCATCGACACCGTCAAGGGCCTGCAGACATGGGGGTCGCTGTGCGATCTGCTCGGCTGGTTCGAGGACTCCCACGACGGGGCGAAGAAGATGATCGCCCACCTGCGGGCCGCGATCCCCGCCCGCGGGAAGTACCTCGGCGGCCGCGGCTTGTCGAAATGGAAGCCTGGCTGCGGCCTGTCCCACGTCGTGGTGATCCTCGAGGAAGCCGCCGACCTCAAGCTCGACGAGGTCATCAAGCTCGTCCAGCAGGCCCGCTCGGTCGGCATCAACATCATCGTTTCCGCGCAGCGCTGGAGCTTCGACCAGATCCCCACATCCCTGCGCTCGGAGATCACCGCCGCGTTCGTGTTCGGCGCCGACGACATCAGCGACGCCGAGTTCCTCCTGGGCGACAAGCTCATCGAGGCCGGCGCCGACCCGGCCGCCTGGGGTGTCGAAGACCCCGGCAAGTGCTACGTGATCGGCCCCGGCCTGTCCCTCGACCGCCAGCTCACCCCCGGCCGCCTGGAACTGCCCGAGCCCGCCGACGTCGGCCCGCTCGTGCGCCCCCACGCCACCGCCCCACACCTGGACCCCATCACCGCCGGTGCCAGCCCCTACCACGCCGCCCGCACCCTCTGGCCCGCCGGCGGCGTCAACACGGACACCGCCGGCTGGACCCCACCCACCCCCACCAGCACCACCAGCGGCGGCCCGACCGCCACTGGGGAGGCCCCCATGAACCCCGACCTCGACCTCGACGACAGCGAGCGGTTCGTCCCCACCGGCCCCGACCTCGACCCCGACGTCCACCCCCACATCGACGACCCCATCGAGTCCGGCGAGCCGGTCATCACCTTCCCCAGCCCGCCGAAAGCCGACCGCGAGGCCACCCCCGAGCAGGCCCGCGCCGCGCTCGCCGCGTTCATCGACCACCACCGCCAGGCCCGCGCCCCGTTCGCCCCCCGCGACCTCAAGGCCCTGGCCGCCAGTCTCGGCAAGGGCCGCGGCTGGGTCATGCACGAGCTACGCCGCCTCGTCGACGACGGCGAGATCGCTGCGGTCAACGGTCAGTACCAGGCCCACGACCTCGCCCTCGTCGACGCCTGACCCCACCGCCGCCCGCGCAGGAGCCCGGCTGAAAACGCGCGTTTTCAGCCAGGCCGGGCCCACGCCCGTCACGCCACGTACCCACACCCCGTGTCCACGCAGCGTGACAGGCGCGGCCCCGGCCGCGCCCCCGAACACCTCCGCCCGCTCGCGGGTGTTCGTCCGGCCGCGACTCCCAGCCCCTACGGCACGAACAGGTGTTCCGAACCTGTTCGGAACACCTCTCGAACACCCCCGAACACCTCCGCCCGAACACCCCGAACACCTCACCCACAGTCACCACAGAGAGGAGATCGATCATGGCTCTGCGAGTCACCGCGTCCCAGCGGATCGGCCCCCTACGGATCCGCCGGGCCCGCGGCGGCGCCGTCACCGTCGCGCTCAAGATCGGCCCGTTCACCTGGTCCACCAGCCCCCGGCGACACACCCGGCCCCGGCTGACCGCCGCCCAGCGCCGCGCCCTGGCCACCCGCTCCGCGCGGCGTGCCGTGCTCGTCCGGGCGCTGCTCGCCGACGTGCTCGCGGCCGCCCTGATCTGGTCCGCCGTCCGCGGCGCCCCCGGCGTCGTCCTCGTGGTCCTGGCCCTCGCCGCCATCGCCAGCTGGCGGCGCCGACGCCGCGCCCTACCCACCCCCACCGAGTCCGAGGAGGACTGACATGACCCCCACCACCCCGCAGGTACTCGGCCGCACCACCGCCGGCGAGCCGCTCACCCTGCCCAGCCCCAGCACCCACCCCGTCACCGTCGGCGGCACCGGGGGCGGCAAGACCACCCCCCTGCCTCGCGTCCCGGCCACCCAGCGCTGGTTCTGGACCCCGACCTGGCAGGCCGGCGAGCGCGAGGCCAGCGCACAGATCGCCGCCGGCGGCCTGACCGTCTACGCCGACATGGCCGCCCTGTTCGCCGACCTCGACACCAGCCCCACCACTCCCGAGAAGGACTGACAGCAGCGTCCTCGTGGTCCTGGCCCTCGCCGGCGCCACGCCCTGCACACCCCCGACCCGACTGAGTCCGAGGAGGACTGACATGACCACCACCAGCACCACCAGCGCGGAGCTGGCCAGCCAGCTCTGGGCGGCGGATCTCGCCTACCTCGCCGCCAACATCACGATCTGGGCGTCCGGCCGGGATCTGGACGACACCGACCCCGAGATCGGCCCGACCGTCACCGCGGCCTGCGACCTCAACGACCGGCTCATCGCCCTGGACGCCGAGCTGACCGTCCGCGCCGGCGAGGCCATCGAGCGGCCGCTGTACGAGCTGCTGGACCTCCTGGACCAGGACCCCGGCGCCGCCGACCAGATCCACGCGGCCGCGGCCCTGCGTGTGATCACCACCGAGGTCTACACCGCGGACGTCGAGGACCTGCAGCCCGGCGCCGAGCTGCCCGCCGTCGGCATCTGGGCCGCCCTCGACGCCTACGACCGCGCCCACCCCCCGACCAGCAGCGACAGCTGACCCCCACCACCAGCCACCACACCACCCACCCCGAAAGGACACCCCCACCCATGATCACCATGACGACGCTGCGGGACATCACCCTCAGCCTCGGCGCCACGGCGGTCGCCGCGTTCGCCGCCGACGAGCTCTCCGGCGGCCGGCTCGTCCGGTCCCTGCGCCGGCCCACCGGGTCCACCGTGCCCTGCACCCGCCACGGCTGGCTCTACAGCGTCGACAGCCTGGGCAGCCTGGGCGGCGAGCAGATCCGGATCCGGGCACTGCGCCCGGCCACCGCGACGGAGGCGACCGCCAGCGTGCACTCGGCGGCGGTCGGGCACGGCGGCTGGTTCGCGCTCGACAGCGACGGCACCACGATCTACGACGTCGATGACCCGGCCGTCCTCGCCCGCGCCGGCCGGTCCTGGACCGAGCGCGTCGACGTCGTCTACGTCACCACCCCCGGCGCCGGCCACCGACTCCACGCCCTCGCCCGCACCCTGACCGAGCAGGCCCGCACCGCCATCACCACCCGCCGCCACACCACCACCGACTACGCGGCCCGCCTCCGCACGACGGCACGCGGGCCGATCCTGCGCGACGCCCTCGCCAGCAACACCGCGACGGAGGCGGACGTGCGGCTGACCGCCGACGTCGTCGCCCTGGCCCAGCGCGACGGGGTGTGGCACGTGCTGCTCATCCGCCGCGCCCACGCCCCGTACGCCGGGATGTGGGCGCTGCCCGGGGGACACGTCGAGGTCGGTGAGCGCATCTCCGCCGCGGCCGTCCGGGAGCTGGCGGAGGAGACCGGCGTCCACCTGACCGAGATCGACCTCGACTACCTCGGGATCTACGACACCCCGGGCCGTGACCCCCGCGGCGACTACATCACCAGCGCCCACCTGGCCGTCCTGGGCTACACCCCGCCCCCGACCCACGGCGACGACGCGGCCGCCGCCCAGTGGACCCCCGCCGCGCAGGCCCTGAGCGAGGGCCTGGCGTTCGACCACGAGCAGATCCTGCGCGACGCCCTCACCCAGGCCGACGCCAAGCGGGACGACAGCGACCCCTGGGAGGAGTTCGTCGACTCCAACCCGGTCAGCGGCGTGGACGCGCTGCTGGACGAGGCCGACGCGCTCGTGCAGGGCGAGCTCGCCGACGACACCGAGCCGCACGACACGGCGGCCGCGGCGGACACCACCGCGCTCTGAGTACGCCCCCGGCGCGGCGCCACATGCCTGCACAGCCTGTCGCCGCGCCGGGGCCACCACCCCATCCCCTGACCAGGAGAGAGGCGCACCACCCATCATGGCCAACCACTCCCACACCTGCGGCACCTGCGGGCGGACCCTGTCCGCCGGATCCGCCACCCAGCTCACCCAGGCCCAGGCCCTCCACGACCAAGTCGCCCACGGCAGCCTGACCCGCCACGGCGGCACCTCCGACGGCCGCACCGAGGGCTCACGGTGACCACGAGCACCCCCACGCCGGCGGCCGCGCTGACCGACGCCCAGGCCACCACCGTCCTGACCCTGGCTCTGCACGCCCCGGCCGGGGTGACCGCGCCGGCGGCCGCGGCCGCGCTGGGCCGCGGCGAGGCCTGGATCTACCGGCACCTCGACGCCGGGATCGAGGCGGGCACCGTCACCCGCCTCGGACCGGACCGGCACGCCGGTGCCGGCCGCTACCAGGCCACCCGGATCACCGTCACGGCCTCCACGCTGCTCGCCGGCGCTCTGCTCGCCCTCACCGAACGCGGCTGGACCGCCGCGGACTACGAGGACGAGACCGGCCGGGTCGACCTGATCGGCGCGCTGCGCCTGGCCACCGGCACCCACCCCTACGAACTCCCTGACAACCCGATGACGCTGGTGGCGCTCTACGACGCCGAGGACACCCTCGCCGCCGGCCTGGGCGCCGACCCCACCCAGGTCGACTCCGGCACCGTGCTGCTCCTGTGGCAGAGCGTCGACGTCGACGCCACCACCGTCACCACGCTCGTCCTCACCGCGCTGGGACTGCCCCGATGACCAGCGCCAGGGCGGGCACGTTCGCCGCGTTGCTCACCGCCGCGCTGGCTGGTCACGAGCTCGCCGACCATCTGCTCGGGCAGACCGACGCCCAGGCCGCCGGCAAGGCAACCAGCTGGGCGGCGCTGGGCCGCCACGTCGGCCAGTACCACGCCGTCCTGGCCGCGGTGGTCGGCGTGACGGTGCGCGTGACCCGGCTGCCCGTCTCCGGCCGGGGCCTGGCCGCCGGGCTCGCGGTCTCCGCCGCCACCCACGCCCTGTTCGACCGGCGCTGGCCGGTCTGCTGGCTGATGACCCACACCGGATCCCCCGCCTACGCCGCCATGACCATCCCCACCCACCCCGACGGCATCCCCTACACCCCCGGCCAGGCCGCCGCCGACAGCGCGCTGCACGTGGCCTGCCTGTGGGCCGCAGCACTCGCCGCCACCGCACTGTCCCACCCCGAACCCGAACCCACGAAGGGCGCATGACCACCCACCGCACCCACAACCGTGGCCCGATCCCCGATCACACCGGGGGTCGGGCCACGGCCATGTCCAGGCCCGACACGCCCGACACGCCGCGTGTATATACGAGCCGATCAATGATCGTTGCGGTAGGACAGGGGCATGACCGAACGGTTCCGACCAGCGGGGTTGAAGCCCGACGCGCCCAAGCGGAGCTACGCCCGGTCCGTCTCGGTGCTCCTACTGATGAGCCCCGAGCTTCGGGACCGGATCGACGCCGCGGCCACGGCCGTGGGACGCCGACGGCTGCCGTTCCTGCTGGACCTCATCGACCGCGCACTGCCCACGACCGAGGACCAGGAGGGCACCCGCATGGCCAGCTGACATGGCGAGGGCCGCGCTGCCAGGCGCGGCCCTCGATCACGTATGCGCGGGGCCCGAGTTGGCGCTCGGGTGCCCCCGCTTGTTGCCCACGTCTCTCCTCGGCAGGAGTTTGTGTGCCCCACCAGATTGCCACGCCGTTCGCTGTTCCGGCGAGTCCGCCGGTGAGATGGCTCGGACGTGTTACCGCCCATGTCAGACGCTTCGTACCCCGCGCAGCAGACCGGCCACTGTCGGCCGATGTCGCTCGTGCTGGTGGTGTGCGGTGAGCGCGCCGCGTGACCAGTTCGCTGAGGTTGACCAGTCGGTGCTGGCGGTCGCCGAGGAACCCGCAGTGAGCGGTTCGCAGGCTTTCTCCGTCTTCTTCGAGCGGCGCCGTGCGGCCCGTCAGCTGGTGCTCGACGTGCTGGTGGCCCGCGACGGGCAGCGCTGCCAGGGGTGCGGGTACCTGCCGCCGGATCCGGGACGGCTGGAGATCGATCATGTGCTGCCACGGGCGTTGGGTGGCACGGACACGGTCGAGAACTTCCAGTTGCTGTGCCGCCGCTGTAACCGGCGCAAGGGTCACCTGCGCCCGGATCAGTGGCATGCGGCGCTCGCCCGGGACTCGGTGGCCGTGATGGCGGCTCTGCGCGTCACGATGGCGGCCGCGGCCGCGGTCCGTCCGCGTATCCCGTCGGTGGAGCACGCGGTGCTCGCCGCGGTGGTGGCGCGGGTGACCGCCGCGATGCGGCTGTGGGACGACGTCTACGTGGCTGACATCGCCGTGGCCGCCGGGGTCGTCGACGCCGCGGGCGAGCCGGATACGAAGGAGACCGGCCGGCGGCTGCGTGCTCTGCGCGACCGGGGCCTGGTGGTCTATGAGCCGTCGTCGATCCGAGGCCGACCATCCCGGCTTGGCCTGCACACCGCCGGTACGGCGATGTCGGGTGGTGGGGATCTGTGAGCCGCGACGACCTGTCTCTTCCGGCGGGTGAGTGGGTGAGCCGTCCGCGGTGGGAGGACGCCGTGTACGCGCAGATGTCGACGCCGACCGGGAAGGCGGTCGTGTTGCGGCTGGCCCGCCACATGAAGTGGGGCGAGAGCCGGCCGGGCCGGGACGGGGAGCCGGGGAACGCCCGGCTCGCGGCCGAGGTCGGGGTCAGCGAACGGCAGGTCCAGCGCTGCCTCGATGAGGCACGCATCCGGGGTCTGATCGAGATGACCCGCCGCCACAACAACCGCCGCAGTGGGCACCCCCAGGCCGCCTACGCGGCCCGGATGCCGTCGGTGCCGGCGCTGCCAATGCCAGTCGACGCACCCCCCGCCAGCCCCTCACGACCGGACACTGATGTCCGGTCGTCAGCCCCCGCTCCCGCCCTCCACGACCGGACATCGGTGTCCGGTCGTGAGGCTGACGACCGGACACCGATGTCCGGTTCTACTCATAAGAACCTCAGAGAACTACTACCGCCGGACCCGCCGCTCACCCAGGCCGCGATCATGGTCGGTGTTCCGAGTAGTAGTGGATCTCCCATCTATGATCAAACAATCGGGGCGGATGACGAGATCGACGCGGTGCTCGGCACCCTCGCCGACACGCTGCCGGTCAGCACCGCCGACCGGGCCGTGCTCGCCGGCGCTCTGCGCATCGCGCTCGCCACACCCGGGTGGGAACCCGTCACCCTCGCCGACCATCTGCTCGCCGAGCTACCCGCCGTCATCCGCACCCGCGGCCTGATGAACCACCGACTCAGCCCGACCGTCCTGCCCGACAGCCCGGCGGTGTGCCCGTGCACCGCGTGCCGCCGCCATGTCCGCCAGACCGAAGCGGAGATCCGCCGCCAGGCCGCCGCCGCCGAACGAGCCCGCCACCGCGCCACAGCCGCCACCGACGACACCGCCGCCCGCAACCAGCAGATCACCAGCTCGCTCGGGCCCGCCCTCCACGGCCGGATCCTCACCGCCGCTGACCAGGCCGAGTACGCCGCGCGCCTGGCCACCACCGCCCCGAACGCACCCCGACCCACGCCCCTCGCGATGCGCCCCGGCCGGGCCCGCGGCCTGGCCGCCGAGGTCTACGCCACCCACGCCCACGACCTTGCCCGGATCCGCGCCTACGCCGAGGCGCTGCCGCCGGGACCGGCTGAGAGCGCCCAGGACGACACCACCACCCCAACCCCCACCGGCCACGCTCCGACGCGGCTACGTCGCGCTGAGGGGGCATAGCCGTGACGCTGTACGCCACGCTGAACGCCGATCACCCCCATCCGGGTGTGCCGGGTAGGGCCGATCCGGCTACGGCCCGCACAGCGGCTCGCGGTGTCTCGGATCCGTTGCCGAAATTCTCGTTTTGGGGATCAAGGCGCCGGGTCGTGCGCCGTCCGATTCCCGCGCTGCGCGTGGGACGGATGAAGGGTGGGATCCCGGCGCGTGCGGCGGGTGCACTGGCGGGTCGCGGTCGACCACGCGGGCCAGAAGACATGTCGGATACGCCAGGGCTAGTTGCCCGAGGTGGGTGAGCTGCGAGGACGAGCACCAGGCCCCCGCCGTCGCGGACACCACGGCCGACAGTACGGCGGACACCGCCGCGGACACCACGGCAGACGCCCTGGCGGACACCGTCAGGGCCGGGATCACGGCGCCGGCCGGGTAGCGCGGGAGCTGGGCGAGGTAGCGCCGCCGCGACCCGGGCCGCGACCCGTCACAGGCGGTCCGAGCTGGACGAGCGCGGCCGGGTAGCGGG
>NZ_KB891246.1 GCF_000373365.1 Parafrankia discariae | reverse complement strand
CCAGCAGCACCCGGTCCGGCAGAGGCAACGCCCACGGCCGTCCCGGCCGCCCGTCGGCGATCCGGTCCCCGCCGCGCTGGGCGACGAGACGGACCAGTCGGCGGAACTGGGTCGGCTTCAACCCGGTGAACGGGAAGATCCACTGAGGGTCGGCGGCGGAGATGACCTGCACCCCAACATGATCTACCAGGCAGCCCCGAGGCCCGGCATCCGGGTTACGAAACAGCCTTTAGAGGGTGCAGTTGGGGGGCGGTGGCGCGTCCTGGGACGCGGGGGCCGCCGGGGCCGGGGCCGTCGCGCCGGCGGCGGGGGTGGCACTGGTCGCCGCCGGGGTGACGACGCCGGTGTACCCGCCGCCGAGGATGAGGCGGATCCCGGTGATGGTCGGGTCGGCGCGGGAGACCGAGCCGGGCACCGCCGCCTGCACCGTCCACGCGGCCTGCTGCTGACCGGCGCCGTAGAGCACCTGTGACCTGGCCTGGGCCCGCGGTTCGGCGTTGCCGGCGCTGGTCGCCTGGAAGCCCTCGCGCGTCAGCGCCGTCGTCGCCTTCGCGGCCAGGCCGGCGGTGCCGGAGCCGTTGTAGACGGCGACCGCGACCTGTTCGGGCGGGACGGTCACCGGGCCGGGCGTGGCCGAGGCGGTCGTGTCCTCGACGGTGACCCCGTCGACCTGACCACCGAGTGGCAGGACGATCCGCGCGAGGTCGACCGGGTCGTAGAGCTGGACCGCGCCGAAGGGGGGCAGCGTTCCGTCGTCCGGGTTCCCGCCGTCGGCGCGCCCGGGCGCCCGGGTCGGCAGGGTCTCGACGTGCAGCGCGCCGTCCGTCATGCCCTTCATCGACAGCCCGAGTTTCATGAGCTCGTCGAGTGAGGTGTTCTCGTCGAGGGTGACCGCGGCGGTGGCCGCCCGGAGCAGCGCCCCCGACTTGAGCGGGTTCGTCAGGACGTCGCCGCTGGTGGCCTTGTGCAGCACGGCGCCGAGGAACTGCTGCTGGCGGTTGATCCGGGCGATGTCGCCCTGCATGAACCCGTGCCGCTGGCGGACGAACGCGAGGGCCTGCTCGCCGTTGACGTGCAGGGTTCCCGGGCCGCCGGACCAGCCGCTCATCGTGTCGTGGGTGTTGGTGCTCACCCGCCACCGCCCGGCGTCGTCCTGGAAACGGTCCCGGAAATCCGAGGGCAGCACGCAGACGTCGACGCCGCCGATCGCGTCGGTGATCTGCTTGAAGCCGGCGAGGTCGACCGACACGTAGTGGTCGACCCGCATCCCGGTCAGGCTCTCCATCATCTTGATCAGCAGCGACGGGCCGCCGTCGGCGATCGCCGAGTTGAACTTGCCCCGGTGCTTCTTGTGCACCTTGCCGGCCTGGTCGGTGTACTCGGGAATGGCCACGAGGGTGTCGCGCGGGAACGAGACCGTCGTGGTGGCCCCGTCCTCGGCCACGTGGATCAGCATCGTGGTGTCCGAGCGCTGGCCGGCGACGAGCGAGGCGCCGCCGTACTCGTCGCCGGTGCCCGCGCGGCTGTCCGTACCGACCAGCAGGTAGTTCTCGACGTCGTGCTCGGCGGCCGGGCGATCGCCGCCCAGGTCGAGACCGATGTGGTTGACGTTGCCGTTGGCGTAGGCGTAAAGCGACCAGCCACCCACACTGAACATCAGTACGGTGACGGAGAGCGCGCTCGCGAGCGCGGTACCGAGCCGCCCGCGGCCGGCGCGCCCACGCCGGGGCCGGCCGGATCCGTCGTCTCCCCGCAGGCTCAGCTGGGCGGGAAGCGGCGCATCTCCTGGCACGGCCACATCTCCTCAGCTCCGCCCGATGTACCCGATTCGAGATGATAAGCGGGCCCGGGTGGCACCCCCGAACGGGGATCCGCACAGCGGGACGGCCGGCCCCCGCGGCTCCCGTCGACCCGGGCTCGCCGTAGATCAACTTGTCACGTCGCAGATCAACCGACGCCGCCTCACCTGGCGACGCGACGGGCAATGCCAATAGATCCATTAATTGGCATTATTTCGACGGCGTCGCCGCGGTGACATCTGGAGGATGTGAGAACAAATCCGTCGCGACCAGAGTCCTGAATTCCACTCGGCGAGCCGAACTCCCAGGGAAATGACATGGGCCATGCACTTCACCACGCTCTTGAACCGAGCACCGAGTACAACGTCGACCTGACGGTTACTGCCGGCCGGTGGCCCGACGGGCTGACCGGGAGCGTCTTCGTCATCGGGCCGGCGCAGCCGACCGCCGTCGATTTCATGTTCGCCGGCCCGGGCCTGCTCACCCAGGTGGACCTCGAGACCAGGCACTGGCGGACGAAACGGGTCGTCACCCCCGACCTGGCTCTTCTCGACGGCCTCGGCCGGGCGTTGCCACCGGCCGAACTCGCGGAGCTGACCGCCGGCGGACGGCCGTCCCTGACGAACGTGGCGCCGCACTTCTTCGGGGACCGGCTGCTGCTCACCGGCCTGAGCCAGCGGCCGGTCGAGTTCGACCCGGCGACGCTGGAGTTCAGGACCTTTCTCGGCGGGGTCGGTGAATACCCCGAGGTCGTCGCGCATCCCCTGCTCCCCGGTGTGCGGACGGCGGCGCACCCGGTCGAGGACCTCGACGACGGCTGCATGTGGTGGTGCAACACGAACCTCCGCCCCCGGGGTTCGTCCACCACCGACATGGAAGGTCCCATGTGGGTGGTCCGCTGGGACGGCCACGGCGACGTCGAGACGTGGCACGTACCCGGTGCGCACCTGACCCAGGGCGTGCACGAGATGACGGTCACCCAGGACTACGTGATCTTCACGGAGATCGGGTTCCAGCCCGAGCCCGGCGCCGTCGCCGGACGTGGCCGCACCAAACCGCATCTGCCCTTCACCGACGTCTACCTGGTGGCCAAGCGCGATCTCACCGCGGCCCGCCGGGGCAGTGATGTCCCGGTGACCCACGCCCGCGTCCCGCGCGAGTCGTTCCACCACTTCGCCGACTACCGCCAGGACGGCGACGACGTCACGATGTACCTCGCCCATTCGAACGGCTGGGACCTCAACTACACGCTCACCGACGCCGACAGCGTCTGGGGAACCGGCTCCGGTCTCGCCAAGGGCCTGCCCGGCTTCGTCCCCGCCCCGGTGGACGCCTCACCGGTCGGCCGCTATGTGATCGACGGCCGAACCGGTCGGGTCAGGGACAGCCGGGTCTTCCTGGACGCGGAACGACACTGGGCCACGCTGGTCTACGGTCGTGACCTGCGGCGCCCGGGGCTCGAACGTGGCCGTCACCTGTGGCAGTCGTACTGGGGCTGCGACACCGGGATGCTGGCCACCCGCGTCGTCGAGATGTACCGGGACCACCCCTATCGCGTCGTCCCGGTGGACCGGTTGCCGTCGCGGGAGATTCCGTCGTCCCTGGTGTGCATCGACCTGGAGACGATGACCGAGCAGTCGGCCTGGTCGTTTCCCGCCGGCACGACCGGCGAGTCACCGGTGTTCGTTCCCGACCCCGCCGGCGGCCCCGGCTGGGCGGTGATCTTTGTTCACCACTCCGACCGGACCGAGCTTCAGGTGTTCGACGCCCTCGCTCTCGGCGCGGGGCCCGTCGCCGTCGCCACCGCCGCGGGCCTGAAACTGTCCGTCCAGTTCCACTCCGGGTATCTGCCCGACATCCGGCTGCGCGACACGGGCTACGAACGCTCTTTCGCGGCCGACCTCGGCGACGACTGGCGGCAGTTCTCGCCGGCCGCCCGCGGCGTGATCAGCCAGGTGCTGGAACAGTACGGCTGAGCGGCGCCGTTTCCCCGCTTCCCAACGGCTCCTTCCACCAGCGATTCTTTCCACCGGCGGCTCCTTCCACCAGCAATTCTTTCCACTGGCGGCTCTGCCCACCGGCGACATTATCTACTGCTGGAGCGTACGCGAATGTACGATGTGATAGTTGTGGGCGCGCGCTGCTCCGGGTCACCGGTGGCGATGCTGCTCGCCCGGCGCGGCCACCGGGTGCTCGCCGTCGACCGTGCCACCTTCCCGAGTGACACGGTCTCGACACACTTCATACATCAGACCGGTCTCGCCAGGCTCAAAGCGTGGGGCCTTCTAGATCGCCTCGAGGCGACGGGGGTTCCACCGGTCCGGCACATGCGGTTCTCCGTCGCCGACCTCCACGTCGAGGGATTCGCCGACACCGTCGAAGGAGTCACCGAAGCCTACTGCCCACGGCGCACCGTGCTCGACAAGATCCTGGTCGACGCCGCCCGCGAGGCCGGCGCGGAGGTGATCGAGGGTTTCACCGCCACCGACGTCCTCTTCGAGGAGGGGCGTGCCGCCGGAATACGCGGTGTGGCCCGGGACGGAACCGAAGAGGAGTTCCGGGCCCGCTTCGTGGTGGGCGCGGACGGCCCCAACTCGGTTGTGGCGACCAAGGTCGGGGCCGGATTCTACCGGGTGGTCCCCGCGCTGGGCTTCGTCTACTACTCCTATTACTCCGGGCTCGACTGGGGGCATCACAGCCGGATCCGTGATGAACGGCAGTTCGCCACCTGCCCGACGAACGACGGCCTGCACATGCTCGCGGTCATGCGCAAGCCTGATCGGTACCAGGAGTTTCGCGCCGACGCCGAGGGCGGCTTCCAGGCGGTGTTCGACCGGGTCGTACCCGAGCTCGGCGAGGATCTCCGGGCCCACGGAAAGCGGGAGGAGGACTTCCGGGGGATCCGCTACGCGGACAACTACTACCGGCAGTCCCACGGCCCGGGATGGGCGCTGGTCGGGGACGCCGGCTACCACAAGGACCCGCTCACCGGCTGGGGCATAACCGACGCCTTCCGGTACGGGGAGCTGCTCGCGCAGTGCCTGCACAGCGGGCTTTCCGGCGAGCGCCCGATCGACGACGCGACCGCCGAGTACGCCAGGCGGCGTGACGAGGAGAGCGCCGGGCTCTTCCAGCTGACCGTCACGATGGCCTCGCTCACGCTCCCGCCCTTCTTCCAGGCGGCCCTCACCGCCGCCAGCCAGAGCCCGACATACCTGAAGAAGTTCTTCGCGATGGTCGCCGGCGGATATCCGGGCGAGGACTTCTTCGCTCCGCGGAACCTGGAGCGGCTTTACGAGGAGGTCGGCACGCCGGTCGAGAACCGCCTGCTCACCGCCGCGGACCGCCCGGCCGGCTGACGGGCCGAGGCCCGCCCCACCCCCGCGGCTCAGCGACGACAGCGACGGAGAGATCATGGAGTACGACCCCTTTTCTCGGGCCATCGCGGATGATCCCTATCCCACCTATCGATGGCTACGCGACAACGCTCCCGTGTACCACAATCCAGAACGTGGCTTCTACGCCCTGAGCCGCCATGAGGACGTCCTCACCGCGCTGCTTGACGCGGAGACGTACCTCACCTCGCACGGAACCACCCTCGAGGGCATCGAGAACGGTTTCGACACCCTTCTCACCACCGATCCCCCGGCCCACGGC
Source organism: Parafrankia discariae (assembly GCF_000373365.1). NCBI lineage: Bacteria > Bacillati > Actinomycetota > Actinomycetes > Frankiales > Frankiaceae > Parafrankia > Parafrankia discariae. The sequence goes on along the minus strand of NZ_KB891246.1, from coordinate 27,323 downwards.
TGGAACCGGAAGATTCTGGCCAGACACTTCAGCGCGGGCCAGGTGCAGGATCTCGAGCCGCGCATCCGGGCCGTCGCCGCCGGGCTGCTCGACGAGGCGGCTGGAACAGGCCGGATGGATCTGGTCTCCGGCTTCTCCGCGAAGCTGCCCATGGTCATCATCGCCGAGATCCTGGGCCTGCCGGCCGAGCAACGGGAGGTCGTACGCGAGCTGTGCGGACGCCTCCTGGAACGCGACGCCGAGGACACGCCGGGTGTTCTGCCGGCCACTGCCACGCGCGCGGCGGCGGAGCTGGCGAAACTGTTCCTCACGCTGGTCGCCCAACGGCGCGGCCAGCCCGGGGACGACCTGGTGAGCCTGCTCATCCACACGTCTGTCGTCGCCGACGACGGCACCCGGCACCACCTCGACGACCAGCAGGTCCTCGGCCGGCTGGCCGAGCTGACGGTCGCGGGCTACGAGACGGTCATGAAGCTCGTGTCCAGCGGCACGGTGCGGCTCGCCGAGGCACCGGCGGAGCGCGCGAAGCTCGTCCGCGACCCGTCGCTCATCCCCCGCGCCGTCGAGGAGATGCTGCGCCTGGACCCCCCGGCCCAGTACACGGGCCGGTGGACCAGCCGGGACGTCGAGGTCCAGGGCACGGTGATCCCGGCCGACCGCCGGGTACTGCTGCTCCTCGGGTCGGCGTGCCACGACGAACGGGTCTATCCCGACGCCGAACGGATGGACATCCAGCGGGACATCGGCCGGCAGCTCGGGTTCGGGCACGGCATCCACCTCTGCCTGGGCGCGGCGCTCGCCCGCCTCGAGGCGCGGATCGCCTTCGAGGAACTGCTGGCCCGCCACCCCGGGTACGAGGTGGACTACGACGGCGTCGTCCGCACCTACTCCAGCAACCAGCGGGGGCTGAAGCACCTCCCGCTCGTCCTCGGCCCGCCACTGAGCCTGGTCGGCTGATGGTTTCCTCAGCGGGGCGCGCGTCAAGCCGTACCGCCGAGCACGTGGCGTTCTTCCGAGCCCTGGAGTCATGTCGGGGCGGCGTGCGCCTGTTCGTCGATCCGTACGCCGCCGGGTTTCTCCGGCCCGGCTACCGGCTCCTGGCGCGGCTGGCCGGCGTTCCACTGGTCGGTTCCGCGATCCCCCGCTATCTCGACCGGCGGTGGGTCAGCGGGCCACGGAGCTCCGCGGTGGTGCGGACCCGTCTCATCGACGATCTCCTGGGCACGGCGGTCGCCGCGGAAGCACGGCAGGTGCTGCTGCTCGGCGCGGGCTACGACAGCCGTGCCTACCGTATTCCGGCACTGGCGAAGCTGACGGTGTTCGAGATCGACCATCCGGCCACGCAGGAGGGCAAGCGGGAGCGGCTACGCCGCCGGCTGGGACCGGAGTCGTACGCCCACGTCCGGTTCGTACCGGTCGACCTCGAGCGGGAGGACGCCGAGCCGGCGCTGCGAAACGCCGGTTTCGCCACCGGGCCCACGGCCGTCATCTGGGAGGGGGTCACCGAATACCTGACCGCTGAGGCCGTCGACGCGACACTGCGCTGGCTCGCCACGGCGACAGCCGCCGGCAGCCTCGTCATCTTCACCTACATCGACCGCGGTGCCCTGGACGGCACGAAGGAGTTCGACGGCGCGGCCGAATGGCTCGCGACGGTCCGCGGCGTCGGCGAGCCGTGGAAATTCGGCCTCGACCCCGCCGGGGTTCCCGCCTACCTCGCCTCGCGTGGCCTGATGCTGGTCTCGGACCAGTCGGCGCGCGAGGCCGCCGTGAGTTATCTCGAACCTTTCGGTCGGCACGAGCCGGCAGCCGCCTTCTACCGCGTCGCGGCGGCACAGGTGGTCGGCCACCGGGCCTGACCGGGTGTTACCAGGCGCTACAGGTGAGCCGCGGAGCGATCGGCCTGACCGCGTTCGCATACGGACCGACAGCGGTCGGGAACATCCGGCTTCGGCCCACCGGCCCCCCGAAAAGCTATGGATCAGCAACAGGCGTGACCCTCCGATCCCACGCACCCACTCTTTGAGATGATCCGGGAGCCGGAACATCCGGTCTTTGATCATAAGATGGCACGGGAGGTCAAGCATGGCGAACAAGCCTCCCGGCAAGGGGCGCTGGCGGAAGTTGATGGACGAGATCCCGGCCGTCGACCTTCGGACCGACCTGCCGCATTCCGCCCGCATGTACGACTACTACCTCGGCGGGAAGGACAACTTCCCCGCCGACCGGGCCGCCGCGGACCAGGCGCTCCACGCCTTCCCCGGGCTGCGGATGACCGCGCGCCAGAACCGGGCGTTTCTCATCCGGGCCACCCGCCACCTCGCCGGTGAGCTCGGGATACGCCAGTTCCTGGACATCGGCACCGGCATTCCCACCAGCCCGAACCTCCACGAGGTCGCGCAGGAGATCATCCCCGGGGCGCGGGTGGTGTACGCGGACAACGACCCGATCGTGCTCACCCACGCCCGCGCCCTGCTGACCAGCAGCTCTCCGGGGCGCACCGCCTACCTCGACGCCGACATCCGCGACCCGGCCAAAATTCTGCGCGCACCGGAACTGCTCGACACCCTCGACCTGACCGAACCGGTCGCGCTGTCCCTGGTCGCGATCTTCCATTTCGTTCCGGACTCCGACGATCCCTACGGCATCGTCGACACCCTCGTGGACGCGCTTCCCACCGGCAGCACCCTGACGCTCACCCACGTCACGCCCGACTTCGCCCCGCGGGAGGTGGAACAGCTCGCCGAGATCTACCGGAAGCAGGGAATCCCCGCCCGCCCGCGCACCCACGCGGAGGTCGTCCGCTTCTTCGACGGTCTGGACCTCGTCGACCCCGGTGTGCGGCTCCTGCACCGCTGGCGCCCCGACGACGACACCCCGACCGACGTGACCGACGCCGAGGTCGGCGGCTACGGGGCCATCGCCCGCAAGGCCTGACACCCGGCGGGCAAAGCCTGACACCCGGCGGGCAGCGAGAGGGGACGGCCGTGGCGACGGGCCCGGAGGAAAGCAGGGCGGTGACGGACCTCGTCCCGATCGGGCTCGTGCGCAGCGAACGACGGGAGCTCACCGACGACAACTGGGGAACCGTGACCTCGGTGATCGCTCTGGACGCCGACCGGTTCGGCACGGACGCCCTGATCGGCCTGGACGGCTTCTCCCATCTCGAGGTCGTCTTCCACTTCCACCGACTGCCGCCGGCTGAGATCGAGAGCGGCGCCCGTCATCCGCGGAACAATCCCGACTGGCCGCTGGTCGGCATCTTCGCCCAGCGTGGCAAGTACCGCCCGAACCGAATCGGAGTCTCCCGCTGCCGACTGCTGCGGGTGGACGGCCTCGACATTCACGTCGTGGGTCTCGACGCCGTGGACGGCACACCGGTGCTGGATATCAAGCCCTACATGACACAGTTCGGCCCTCGCGGAGACATCACCCAGCCGGCCTGGGTGAACGAACTCATGCGCGACTACTACTGAAACACTCGGTCGCGCACCCGCCGAACGAGAGGTGGCGTCAGGCGACGTCCTGCACGATCGTCAGGACCGGCGGAACGCCGAGCTCCTCGATGACCAGGCGGACGGACGGAGGTCGGCCGGGGCGGCCGTGTTGTCAGGCGAAGAGCCGCTGGCCCCAGTACTGCCCGGCCTGGACGCCGGGCGGGCAGGCGAACAGGCCGCTGCCGACGTGCTGGATGTATTCGTTGAGCGCGTCGTTGGACCTGCCGGCCAGTGACTTCTGGATGGTGACGAACTGGGTCCGCGGGTCGCGCTGGTAGGCGATGAAGAACAGGCCGGCGTCGAGGCGGCCGAGGTTGTCGGTGCCGTTGGTGAAGGAGTAGCCGCGGCGCAGGATCACGGCGCCGTTGTTCTGGGTCGGGTGGGCGAGCCGTACGTGGGACTTGGCGTCGACGACCAGCTCGCCGGCGGAGTCCTTCGCCCCGAAGTCGATCGGGTCGAACTCGTCGCGCTGGCCGAGCGGGGCTCCGCTTCCCTTGGCGCGGCCGATGACCCGTTCCTGTTCGGTGAGCGGGGTGCTGTCCCAGGGCTCGATGAGCATCCGGATGCGGCGGCTGACGAGATAGCTGCCGCCGGTCATCCAGTCCGGCCCGTCGCCGGGCTGGGCCCAGACGTGGGTGTTCATGATGGCCGTGTCCTCGGCCTTGATGTTGGCGGTGCCGTCCTTGAAACCCATCATGTTGCGCGGGGTGGCCTGGCCGGTCGAGGTGGAGCTGGTGCGGCCGAACCCGAGCTGGGAGTAGCGCACCGAGGCGGTGCCGCGGGCGAGCCGGGCCAGGTTGCGGATGGCGTGCACGGCCACCTGCGGGTCGTCGGCACAGGCCTGCACGCACAGGTCGCCGCCGCTGGAGGCCGGGTCGAGGGCGTCGCCGGGGAAGGCGGGCAGGTCGGCGAGCTGCGCCGGTCGCGCGGCGGCGATCCCGAACCGGTCCTTGCCGTCGGCGTCGGTGAACAGACTGGTGCCGAAACCGAGCGTGAGGGTCAGCCGGGCGGGCGAGAGCCCCAGCGCCTCCCCGGTGTCGTCCGGCGGGGCGCCGGGCGCGCCGGAGACCGCGCCGGTGCCGACGTCCAGCCCGGCGGTCATTCTGGACGCCGCGTTGGTCCAGGCGGTGAGCAGCGCGATCAGGTCGTCGCGGGTGGCCGCCGGGCTGAGGTCGAAGGCGGCGAAGTGCAGCCGGTCCTGGACCGGGGTGACGATTCCGGCCTGGTTCGAACCGAAGAACGGAACCGTCCGGCCCGCCCCCGGCGACTCGTCCTCCGAGCTGGCGGCGACGAAGCCGGCGGCGGTGCCGCCCGCGCCGACAGCCGCGGCACCACCGAGGAACGCGACCAGGCGGCGACGGCTGAGGCCGCGCTCCGCGGGCGCGGACTCCGCCGCGACGGAGTCCGCCGTGGCGGGATCCGCGGTGGTGGGGTTCTCGGTGGCGGGGTCCGCGGTCGCGACGGCGTCCAGGCCGCTGGGGTCGGGCGACTGGCTCATTTGCTGGTCACGACTCCCGCGATCTGTCCGATGGGCTCGGAGATGGCGTCGACCTCGACGGCGAGGGCCTTGACCTCGTCCTCGGTGAGGCTGTCGTAGGAGATGTACGGGCTGCCGGCGATGTAGCCGTCGTCACCGGGCTTGGCCAGATGCTTGTCGAGCAGGCTGACCAGCGCGGGGAAGCGCTTGTCGAGCGTCGACACCAGCTCCGGGTCCTTCTCCTGCAGGGCCGGGCGCAGTGCGCTGTAGACGTACTTGGCGCCGTCGACGTTGCCGGCGAAGTCGACCAGGTCGATGCGGGAGTAACGCTCCTCCTCGCCGGTGACCTTGGACGCGGCGACCTCGTCGAGCAGGGACTTCGCGCCGTTGGCCATCACCAGCGGCGTGAGCTCCACGGTCTTGACCAGCTCGTTGAGCTTGCCGACGTTCGTGGTCAGCGCGGTCGCGAGCGGCTGCGTGCCGTCCAGGGTGTTCCCCTCGAACAGCTTCTGCTCGATCGCGTGGAAGCCGACGAACGGGGTCTCGGGGGTGGCGTCGTCGATGCGCATGTCGATGAGCGGGTCGAGGTCACCGAAGGACTCGGCGATCGGCTCGATGCGCTCGTAGTGCAGGCGCACGTTCGGGTAGGCCTCCTTCGCCTTGGCCACGTCACCCGAGTCGATCGCCGCGACGAACGTCGCGGTGGTGTCGACCAGCGCCTGGGTCTCGCTCGCGACGTAGGTCTTGTACGAGGTGACGGCGGTCCGCAGGTTCTGGTCGAGCGTCTGCGCCGGCGGGGCCTCGCCGGTGACCGTGAGCGCGGTGCGGATGCCGTCGCCCACCATGCCGGGCTTGCACGCCACCTGGTACTTGCCGGCCGGTAGATCGACGATCAGGTTGCGCTTCGTCGACGGGCCGATGTTCTCCACCTCGCCCATGATCCGGTCGCCGTCGGCGTAGACGTACACCTCGGTGACCTGCGACGCGGAGTTGGTGACCTCGAAGGTGTGCCGGCCGGCGGGCAGTTCGACGCTGGCCACCTCGCAGTTCTTGTCACCCGCGTTCACGGCGATCGGTCCGCCGCCGCCGCCGGCGCCGGACGAGCCGGAGTCGGTGGAGTTGTCCGACGAGCAGGCCGCGGCCAGGGTTGCGGCCACGACGACAGGACAGGCCAGGCGCAGTACGCGGCCGACAGGCGATTTCACCGGTTCTCCTCAGAGTTTCTGCGATGTGACAGCTGGATCTGGCGATGTGGCAGCTGGATCAGCTGGCTCAGCTGGTCGATTCCGACGGGACGGGCGACGGCCCGCTCGGCTGGCCCGGCTCGTCCGGCCCGCTCGGCTGGCTCGGCTGGCTCGGCTGGCCGGACCGGATCCGATGACCGAGGAAGAACACGGCCATGACCGGGACGATGTAGGCGGTCCAGGCGATCGCCTGGGCGACCGTGGTCTGCGGGGTGAAGTTGAAGACGCCCTTGAGCAGGGACCCGTACCACGAACCGGGTGGGATCTGTTCGCTGACGTCGAAGGCGAGGGTGTTCAGCCCGCCGATGACGCCGCCCTCCTGCAGGTCGTGGATCGCGTAGGCCAGCACGCCGGCCGCGATCACGATCAGGGCGGCGCCCGTCCAGGTGAAGAACCGGGCGAGGTTCAGCCGGACCGACCGGCGGTACAGCAGCCAGGCGAGCACCACGGCGGTCGCGATGCCCAGCGAGAAGCCGATCACCGGGTCGGTGGTGTTTCCCGCGGCCTGCACGGCCGACCAGAAGAACAACGCCGTCTCCAGGCCCTCCCGGGCCACCGCGAGGAAGGCCGTGAGAACGACGGCGAAGGTGCCCAGCTCCAGCGCCGTGGAGAGCCGTCCGTCCAGCTCGGCCCGCATGCCGCGGGCGGTGCGACGCATCCAGAAGACCATCCAGGTGACGAACACCACCGCGATCGCGGACATCGTGCCGCCGAAGATCTCCTGGCTCTTGAAGTCCGCGAGCAGGCTCGTCGACGTGTACGTCAGCAGCGCGCCGAACGCGACGCTGACCGCGACCGCCAGGGCCACCCCGCCGGAGACGACCACCAGCCGGTCCTGCCGGCCGACCTTGACCAGGTAGGCGACCAGGATGCTCACGACCAGCGCGGCCTCGAGGCCCTCACGCAGGCCGATCAGGTAGTTGGCGAACACGGCATCCGATCCTCCAGATCAACAACTATCTGGCGATAGTTGTTGGAGGTTAGGCATACCTAATGGTCACCAAAAACGCAAGCCAACCTTCCGCCCGTCATCGGGTTGACCTGGGACAACCGACGTGCGGGGGACAATCTGCCAGCTCTGTGTGATGCCACAATCGCTGCGCGGCGCAGAACTCGGAGCACCGCCAGGCAACGAGCGACGGGAGGGACCGTGGCCGGTCGAGCCCGCCCACGCCCGAGCGGGGGCCTGGAGAGCGAGGTCGTCGCCTGCCTCGCCGCGGCCGGCGAGCCGATGACCGCGGCGCAGGTCCAGGCCGAGCTGGGCGATGACCTGGCCTACACGACTATCCTGACGACGCTGACCCGTCTTTACGCGAAGCAAGCCCTGACCCGCGTTCCCCGCGGCCGTGCCCACGCCTACCAGCTGGTCGCCGACCTGCCCGAGACCCAGGCCGGGCTCACCGCGCGCCAGATGCAGAAGCTGCTCGACACCGGCGTCGATCGCGCCACAGTGCTGTCCCGCTTCGTCGACAGCCTGGACGAGGACTCCGAACAGATCCTGCGGGACCTGCTCGCCCGCCATCCCGAACCCGACGGGACACCGCCGGGGCCGGGCGCCCGGAAGCGGAGGCCGAGATAACGACGCTCACTCTGGTCCTCCTGCTGGCCCTCGCCCTGGTCCCGGTCGTGGTCGGCCTCGTCGGGAGCAGGGCCGCGGCGGACGCCGCCCGGTACCTCCCGCCGGCGGCGGCGACCGTGCTCCTCACCGCCTTCGCGGTGACGGTGTCGGTGGCCATCGAGGCGATGCTGTCGTTGTCCGCCTACCTCGGCACGGTCAATCTCTTTCCCGCGGCGCACCCGCGCGACTGGTCGACCCCGATCCTGCGCTCGACGCTGCCGATCCCCAACGCGGCCGGCCTGGCCGCGGGGGCGCTGGCGGCCGTCCTGCTCGGCCGGACCGCCGTCCACCTGGTCCGGGTCGTGGTGGGCGCGCACCGGACCACAGCCGCGGCCGCGGCGCTGCCCGCGGTCGCCGGACTGGCCATCGTCGACGACACCGCCGCGCACGCCTACGCCGTTCCGGGCCGCAATCGCCGGGTCGTCGTCTCCACCGGCATGCTGCGCCTGCTGACCGGGCCGCAACGCCGGGCGCTGCTCGCCCACGAGCAGGCCCACCTGCGCCACCACCATCATCGCTACGCGCAGCTGACCCGCCTCGCCGCCGCGGCCAACCCCCTGACGGCGCTGATCGCCCCCGCCGTCGACCACGCGATCGAGCGGTGGGCGGATGCCGCCGCGGTCCGCGAGGTCGGCGACCCGTGCACGGTCGCCCACGCGCTGGGCCGGGCCGCGCTCGGCCGCCCCGCGGCGCCGCCGCACCCGGCGGGCTCGGCGGGCTCGGCCGGCTCGGCCGGCTCCGGCCACGATCATCCGTTCGGGCTCGGTGCCGCCCACGATCACGTCGTCGACCGGGTCCACGACCTTCTGGATCCGCCGCTGCGCCGGACCCGGGCGGGTGTCCTGCTGGCGGTCGCGACGATGCTGTGCTGGGCCAGCACCATCACGGTCGTCCTCTACATCCACGGCGCTGTCGAACTGGCCGAAGTCGCCGTCGGCAGCTGATCCGCGTCTCCGCCGACCGGCGTCGCGCCGACAGTGGCGGAAGTAGCTGTTCAGGCGCCTGTTCAGGCGCGCCGGGTCCGGCGCCGCCACAGCCATCCGACGCGGCACGGGCCGGGACGAACCGGCCCGGCAGCAGCCCGCCGAGCAGCGGAAGGACGGCGTCATTCACCTCAGCCCCGGTGGATGACGGTCGCCGGTGTGGGACCACGGTTGACAGACAGTGCTTCGTTGGTACCTTAGTAGAGTAACTAACCAGTGCACCTGGCTCGCAGGGGTGGAAGTGCTCGATGACGGGACACCGTTGTTCGCCCAGATCGCCGAACGCCTTGCCGACGAGATCGCCGACGGTTCGCTCGCGGAAGGCGAGCGGGCGCCGTCGACCAACGAGCTCGCCGCCTTCCACCGGATCAACCCGGCGACCGCGGCCAAGGGTCTCAACGTGCTGATCGACGGCGGGCTGCTGGAGAAACGCCGCGGAATCGGCATGTTCGTCGCGGCCGGGGCCCGGGAGCGCCTGCTGGCCGACCGCCGCGGGTACTTCGCCGAGCGCTACGTGCAGCCGCTCGTCGCCGAGGCCCAGCGCCTCGGCCTCGACGCCGACGCGCTGGTGGCGCTGGTCCGCGAGGCCAGCGAGGTTCCGGGAGGTGTCACGCTGTGACGCCCACGCCCACAGCCGCGCCCACAGCCGCGGTCTCGGTCACCGGACTGACCCGCCGCTACCGCGGCCATCTCGCCCTCGACAACGTCACCCTCGACATCGACGGCCCGTCCATCACCGGCCTGCTGGGCCGGAACGGCGCCGGCAAGACGACGCTGCTGCGCGTGCTCGCCGCCCAGGAGCTGCCGTCCCAGGGTCGGGTCCTGGTGCTGGGTGCGAATCCGGCCGAGAACGACGCGATTCTCCGTCGCATGGTGTTCGTCCGGGAGGACCAGACCTTCCCGGACATCAAGGTCCGCGAGGCGCTGAAAGCGGCGTCCTGGTTCTACCCGAACTGGGACGGCGCGGTGGCCGCGGCGCTGGCCGCCGACTTCGAGCTGCCGGTCCACCGGGCGGTCAAGAAGCTCTCCCGGGGCATGCGCTCAGCGCTGAGCATCGTGATCGGCCTGGCGGCCCGGGCGGAGGTCACCCTGTTCGACGAGCCGTACGCCGGGCTCGACGCCGTCGCCCGCCAGTTGTTCTACGACCGGATTCTCGCCGAGTACGCCGAGCGTCCCCGCACGATCGTGCTGTCCACCCACCTGGTCGACGAGGCCGCCGCTCTGCTGGAGCGGGTCGTGATGGTCGACCGCGGCCGGGTCGTCCTCGACGCGCCCGCCGACGACCTCCGCGGCGCGTACACGGCCGTGAGCGGGCCGGTGGCCGCGGTGGAGCAGCTCACGGCGGGCCGGCCCGTCTGGGACCGGCGTCGGGTCGCCGCCCGCGAGTCGGTCGTCGTCGCCGGGCTGCTCGACGGCGTCGACCGGCTGCGCGCCCGGGACCTGCATCTGCGGGTCGAACCCCTGTCGCTGCAACAGGTGCTGGTCCACGCCACCGGGCGGTCCGGCGAGGAGTCACCCGAGAGGACGAACGCGTGACCACCTGGAGCACCGCCGTCAACGTCGGGCGGTACCACCTCATCCAGCGGCCCATCTACCTGACCCTGCCCTGGGCGTTGACCTCGTTCAGCCTCGGCATGAACCTGATCATCTCCTCGCAGACCCCGGCCAGCCAGACCGGCGGGCTCATCACGCTGTACGCCTGGGTGTTCGTCGGCGGTCTGCTCGCGACCTCCCGGTCGCTGCCGTTCGGACTCGCCCTCGGGCTGAGCCGGCGCTCCTACTATCTCGGGACCGCCGGCCTCGCCGTCGCCCTCTCCGCCGGCAACGCCGTTGTCCTGACCGGGCTGCGCGCCGTGGAGGGCACCACCGGCGGCTGGGGCGTCGACCTGCACTTCTTCCGGGTTCCCTACCTTCTCGACGGGCCCTGGTACCTCGCCTGGCTGACGTCCTTCGTCGGCCTGGGCCTGCTGTTCGTCTACGGCATGTGGTTCGGCATCGTCTTCCGCCGCTGGAACATCACCGGCCTGGTCGTCTTCATCGCCGCCCAGATGACCGTCCTGCTCGCCGCGGTTCTCGTCGCCGCCTGGACGGACGCCTGGGCGGGCATCGGCCGGTTCTTCACCGACCTCAGCGCCGCCGGACTGACCGGCGTCCTCGGCGCGCTGACGATCGCGCTGTTCGCCGGAGGATTCACCACGATGCGCCGGGCCACGGTCTGAGCGCACCCGCGCCCACGCACGCGGCCGTGCCCCCACACGGCCCGCCCGGGTCGCCCGGCCCGCCCGGTCGCTCAGGCCGCCCGGGCCCGCTGCCCTGGAAGGCGGGTCAGTGCGACTGCCAGCCCCCCGGGTCGAGGCCGCCGGGGAGGCCCGCGGTCGGGTCGTAGGGGGTGCGGGTGAACACGAACGTGCCGATGTCCAGGTGGCTGGCGGTGCCGTCCGGTGTCCGCACGACGCGCAGCGTCTCGCCGGCGTAGTACCCGTCCAGCCCGGTCCAGGTGCCGTCCGCCTCGGCCCGGAACCGGGAGCCCCTACCCAGCTGACCGTGCGGGACGAGTTCGAGCCCCCGGTCGGCGCGCAGGTGCAGCAGGTGCGGGGCCGGGCCCCAGTGCCACAGGCCGGTGAGCGCGAGAAGCTCCGGATCGACGGCCGGCAGCGGGCGCCACGGGTCCGGGATGCGTGGCTCGTGCTCGGCGACGATCCGGATCAGGTCGGCGGCGATCAGCGCGACCTCCGGCCCGGCGGTCGCGTTCGCCAGGACGACCGCGGCGACGTCGTCGTCCTGGCTCACCAGGACGGCGGCCAGGAACCCCGGCATCGAGCCGAGATGGCCGTACAGCAGCCGGCCGTTCTGCCGCCGTAGTTGCAGGCCGAGCCCGTAGGAGGTGGTCCAGCCGGCCGCCTCGTCCGGGCCGGAGGCGGGCCGGCGCATCTCGGCGAGGGTGTCGGCGCTCAGCACGTCCTCGTCGCCGTGCGCGAGGAACGCGGCCCAGCGGGCCAGGTCGGCCGCGGTCGACCAGAGCTGACCGGCCGGGGCCATCATCCCGGTGTCCGTCAGCGGCTCGGGCACCATCGCATCCGCCCAGGGATGCACCCCGAAGCCGCCGGCGTGCGGAGCCCGCGGGAGGAGGGTCGTCCGGGTCAGGCCGAGCGGCACCAGCAGCTCCTGGTGCAGCACGTCGCCCCACGGTTGTCCGCGCAGCCGGCTGACCAGGGCGCCGAGCAGCGCGAACCCGGGGTTCGAGTAGTGGAACCGGCGGCCCGCCGGATGGCGTACCGCCGGTTCGTGCAGCACGTCGTCGAGCAGTGGCCGCAGCGTTCCCGGGGTGCGTTCCCACCAGGGGCCGGGCGGCTCCGCCGCGAGACCCGAGGTGTGGCCGAGCAGTTGGGCGATCGTCAGCGCACCGACACCGGCACCCGCCCCGGCACCGGTGTCGGTGTCAATGTCGGTGTCGGGGCCGACCCCGGGCAGGTGACGGTCCAGCGGGTCGGCCAGGTCCAGCCGGCCCTCGTCACGCAGGCGCAGGACCTGCACCGCGACGAAGGTCTTCGTGATCGAGCCGATCCGGTACTGGACGTCGGCGTCCGGGCTGTGCCCGTCGATCATGCTCCGGCCGGCGGACCAGACCAGTCGCCCACCGCGCACGACCGCGCCGACCAGAGAGGGCGTGCGTCCCTCCGCCTGCCCGACCGCCAGCCGGTGCAGCAGCGCGCGGCGGGTGCCCGCCAACAACTCCTCAGCTGGCGAAGTCATCGCTGGTTCCTCCCCGCGCCGCGCCCCGTGAGATCATCAACCGCACACCGAGAACCTGGCACGCGCTGATGATCCCGCAGTCGTCCAGGGCCGTCCGCGCCGACCTAGACGACGATCGGCAGCTTCTCGTAGCCGCGCACGGTGCTGGTGTGCAGGCGCACCGTGTTGTCGTGGTCGACGTCCCAGGTGGGGAAGCGGCGCAGGGTCTCCTCCAGGGCGATGCGTCCCTCCATCCGGGCGAGGGCGGCGCCGAGGCAGAAGTGGACGCCGTGGCCGAAGGAGACGTGGCTGTCGAACCTGCGCCGGATGTCGTAGCGGTCCGGGTCGTCGTACTTGCGATCGTCGCGCCCGGCGGAGCCGGTGAGCAGCAGGATCTTGGATTTCGCGGGGATCTCGACGCCGTGCACCTCGACGTCGCGGGTGGTGACGCGGCCCTGGACGGGGGACGGCGCCTCGTAACGCAGCGTCTCCTCGACGGCGCCGCCCAGCAGCGACGGGTCGGCGGCCAGGTCGGCCCGCTGGTCGGGGTGCGCGGCCAGCAGGACGCAGGCCCAGCCGAGAAGGCGGGCGACGGTCTCCGTGCCCGCCGAGACGAGCAGCGCGGTGAAGTCCGTGGCCTCGCTGAGGCTGAGCCGGCGGGTGCCGTCGTCGGTGGTGATCTCCGCCTGGGTGAGCGCGGTCATCATGTCGTCCCGGGGGCTCTTGACCCGGTCCTGGATCTGTTCGCGGAGGTAGCCGTGGAACCTCGCGGCGGCGGCTATGGCGGTCTCGTTGAACATGCCCTTCTCCGGGTCCAGGTAGAACGTCTCGTCGATCATCCGGCGGACGTCCTCCCGGTCGGCGGGGTCGACGCCGATGAGCTGGGAGATGACCAGTGAGGGGAGCTGGGCGGCGAAGTCCTGGACGAAGTCGAACCCGCCCCCGCCGACCTGGGGGTCGAGGAGCTCGGCGCACAGGTCGCGGATGACGCCCTCGAGGCCGCCGACGCGGCGCGGGGTGAAGGCCCGGGAGACCAGGACGCGCAGGAGGGTGTGGATCGGCGGGTCCATGAAGATGATCTGGCCGGTGTCCCAGGGCTCCGGCTTCATGAGTTCGAGGACCGTGCCGTACTTGGAGCTGTAGGTCCCGGGATCGAGGTGGGCGGTGTCGACGTCGGTGAAGCGGGAGAACGCGTAGAAGTCGAACTTCTCGTTGCGGTAGACCGGCGCGTCGTCGCGCATCCGCTTCCACAGCGGGTGCGGGTCGACGTCGATCGCCTTGTCGAACGGGTCCCAGTACAGCTCGTCCGTCATCGGATCGTTCCTTTCGTCGTCATCCGGACTCTCTGATGATCAGGTGTGGCCGCAGGGCGGCCTCCAGGCCCGGGTCCAGGTCCTGGCCGTCGAGGAGCCGGCGGATCGAGGAGGCGACCACCCGCGCTATCGCCGGCACGTCGAAGGTGGCGGTGGTGAGCGCGGGCCGCAGCGCGGCACCCAGCGGATGGTCACCCGAACCGACCACCGCGATGTCCCGGGGAACCTCCAGGCCGGCGTCGCGCAGCTTGTGGATGAGCAGGATGGCGAACTGGTCGCTGTTGGCGTACACCGCGTCCGGGCGGCACGCCGGATCGCGCCACCGGTCCACCACCGGCGCGACGCTGTCCGAGGAGAGCTCGCAGTCCACCCGTTCGACCGGCATGTTCCCGGCCGCCGCGGCCTCCAGAACGGCGTCGTACCGCCGCTCGGGCACCTCCGCCAGGGGGCCACCGGGCACCAGGCAGGCCAGGCGCCGGCAGCCCCGCGCGAGCAGGTGCCGGGTCGCGAGGCCGGCCACCGCGGCGGGGTCGAGGGGCACGGTCGGCGCGTAGGTCACCCCCGGGACGCCGGTGAGCAGAACCGCCCGCACGCCCGCCCGCCGCAGCAGCTCCACCGCCGTCCGGGTACCACGGGACACGTTGACGTACACCGCGGCCGGGCGCAGTTCGGCCCAGGCGTAGGCCCCGCTCATCCCGGTGGTGTTGCGGTCACCCTGCATCAGCAGGACCAGGTCGCGTTCGGCCAGCTCCCGGTCGAGGTTCTCGAGGAACCTGTCCTCACCGGGAACGACCGGGGACCGTGACATCGGCACCAGGACGATGTTGCTGCGCCCGGCGCGCAGCGCCCGCGCCGACGCGTTCGGCGCGTACTGAAGCTCCCGCGCCGCCGCCAGGACCCGCTGCCGGGTCTGTTCGCTGACCGGATGCTCGGTGCCGTTGAGAACATGGGAGACCGTCGCCCGCGACACACCGGCGCGCCGCGCGACGTCGGCGCTGGTGGGCCGCGCCGGACCCGGCGCCGCGGTCGGCCCATCCTGTCGATCGTCGACCGGCACCACCCGCCCACCCGTCCTCGACCCGCGGGCCGGCCGTCGACCTGTGTGGTCGACCTGTGTGATCGACCAAGTGATCGATTTACACGTGTAACCGGTTCAGGTTACACGTGTCACCCACAAGTTCAAGATGTCGTGCGGGAGAAAGAACAGCGTGCAGGAGATTCCGGGCCGGCTCGCCGGTGATCGCGATGCCGCCGGGTCCACGCCCGCCTGACCGCCGCCGACGACAACCGCGGGACGTCCGTGCCGGCGACGACGGCGTCCTGTGCTCCGCCGCCCACCGACCCGTGCCGACACTCCGCGGTCACGTGGTGGTCCGCCTGAGCTCCGTCGAGGTCCGGGGGTCCTCCGAAGTCCGGGCGGTCCCGGGCGGGTCGAGAGGTCGGGACGCCGGGAGGCCGTGGTTCGCGAGCAGGGCGGCGACGCCGGCCGCGGCCAGCACGGCGGCGGCCGCCGCGCAGAGCAGCGCGGCGCGCAGCCCGCTGACGAACGCGTCCTGGGCCTGGGCCTGGACGGCGCCGCCGAGGCGGGACGCGACCGCGAGTGACGAGCGGGCCTGCTCGGCCAGGGCGGGCGGCTGACCGGACAGGTCCAGGTGGCCGCGGTACGAGGCGGCCAGGACGCTGCCGACGACGGCGATGCCCAGCGCGCCGCCGAGTTCGCGCGCGAGGTCGTTCATCGCGGAACCGATGCCCTGCTTCGCGGCGGGCAGCGCCTCGGTGATCGCGGTCGTCGCCGGGGCCATCGCGGCGCCCATGCCCGCCCCCAGCGGAAGCAGGCCCCCGACGATCAGCCAGTAGCTGCTCGTGGCCTCCAGGCGGGAGAGCACGACCAGCCCCGTGGCGATCAGGACGAGTCCACCGACGCAGACGTTCCGGGCCCCGACACGCGCGGCGAGGCGCGGTGTCCGGCGGGCGACGGACATCATGGCCGCGGCCATCGGGAGCATGCTCACCGCGGCGAACAGGGCGCTGTCACCGCGGACCAGCTGCAGGTACTGAAGCAGGACGAAGATGAAGCCGAAGAAGGCGAAGAACTGCGCCAGGATCGAGAGCGTGCCGGCGGCGAAGGCCCGATTCCGGAACAGCCGCGGGTCGAGCAGCGGGTGGGCCTGGCGGAGCTCCCAGGCGACGAGCCCGCCGAGCACACCGAGCCCGGCCGCGATCCCCCCCGCGGTGCGCCCGCTGAGCCATCCGGCGTTCGGCGCCTCGATGACCGAGTAGACCAGCGTCACCAGTCCGGCGACGGCGAGGAGCGCGCCGACCACGTCCAGTCGCGGCACGTGCCGGTCGGCCGACTCGGGTACGAAACGCAGCGTTCCGGCGATCGCGGCGGCCGCCAGGACGACGTTGAGACCGAACAGCGACCGCCACGAGAACACCTCGAGGAGCAGGCCGGTGGCGAGCAGGCCGATGACGGCGCTGCCGCCGGCCACGCCCGCCCAGGTCGCGACGGCCCGCGGCCGCTGGGCCTCGGGGAACGTCGTGGTGATCGTCGACAGGGTCGCGGGCATGACCAGCGCGGCACCGAGCCCGAGCACGCCACGCAGCAGGATCAGGGCGTTGGCCGTCGAGACCGTCATCGCCGCCGCGGAGCCGAGACCGAACACGACGAGTCCCACGAGCAGCGCCCGCCGGCGCCCGTAGCGGTCGCCGATCGCGCCGGCCGGTAGCAGCAACGAGGCGAAGATCAGCGAGTAGGCGTCCACCACCCAGGCCAGCTGGGTCTGGCTCGCCCGGGTGCCGCGGGCGATGCCCGGCAGCGCCACGTTGAGCGAGGCCATCGCCGCGACGACGGTCGCGAGCGCCACGCACACCACGATCATCACCGGGCCCTGCCCGGACCCCGGGGTTGGTCGTTCCCTGACTGCCATGACCGGACCGCCCTCCACATAATTCAACGCTGCTGAATTTTGACTATGGCAGGCCGTCGGCTAAAATTCAACAGTGCCGAATAAGACTGTGGGACGCGGCCGCCGCCCAGGGGGCTCCGACAGCCGCGAGCGGATACTGGCCGCGGCACGCGAGCGCTTCCTCGCGGATGGCTACCAGGCGGTGACGTTGCGGTCGGTGGCGGCCGCCGCCGGCGTCGACAGCGCGCTGCCCAGCTACTTCTTCGGCTCCAAGCAGGGCCTGTTCGCGGCGTCGATGGCCCTGGCCGTCAACCCGGCGGACGTGCTCGACCACGTGCTCGCCGGCGAGCACGACGGCCTGGCGGAGCGCGTGCTACGCGGCGTGCTGGGCGTCTGGGACGACCCGACCTCGGGGCCGCCACTGCGCACGATGCTGACGACCGCCATGACCGACCCCGCGCTGACCCGCCTGGTGCGTGAGGCGGTGGGGCGAGAGCTCATCGACCGTCTGACCGCGAGGTTCGGCGGTCCGGCCGGTCGCGAGCACGCCGCCGCCTTCAGCCTCCAGGTAGCCGGCCTGATCCTCAGCCGCTACGTCCTGGAGCTGGACCCGATCGCCTCGATGACCCCCGACGAGATCATCCGGCGGTGCGCGCCCGCCCTGCAGGTCGTCGTGGACTCCGCCACCCGCCCCTGACGCACCGGCCTACGAACGGTCGGCGAACGGGACGAGAAACGGGCTCCGGGTGCCATGCCAGGAACAGGAAACGGACAGCTCCTCCCCTCTTCTAATCGAAATCATTCGGTGGCTGGTCGGCACCAGGCTCGGCGGCTCGGCCCAGTTCGGCGCGCAGCAGGGCGGCGTTGGCGAAGATCGTCAGCGCGCACCAGAGCCGTCGGGGGCAGGCCAACGGCCCGGTGATCTCGGCGAGAGTCGCGCGGAACTCCTCGGCGTAACGCGCCTGCCGCCGGTCGTCGGCCGCGACGGCCGCCGCGGCCCGGACCAGGCCGTGAGCGAAGGCGCCGGGTCGCAGTTCTCCGGCGAGTCGCCACGCGGTCAGCGCGGTGCGGTGCGCGCCGCCCCCGACTGGCACCAGCCCCCACCCGGAACTCGGTCGGCGGGCGATGGCGACCGCTCCCACCACCGCGCTGACCGCGGCTGTCTCGACTGGTGGCGCTCCGGGAAACAGGAGCCACACCATCGACCCGACGAACGCACCCGCGAGCGCGCCGAGGCACGGACGGCCCCGCAGCGGATGGCGATGGGTGAACGCGCCGAGAACCAGCCCGGCGGCCGCCCCGACCCCGCAACAGCCGAGCTCGATGTACACGGAGTTCCTCGCATAACCGTCACCGCCGCGGTCCAGGAACAGGACCTGCACGGCGAAGCAGGCGACCTCGCCCCCCAGCAGACCGAGCGCCAGACCCGACACGGTGGTGACACAACGGGGGCGCAGGGTGGCGAGCAGGCCCAGCGCCAGCCCGGCGGCAGCGCCGACGCCCAGGCCCACGACGGTGGCGTACCGGGTGTCGCTCGGGTGCTGGTAGTCGTAGTGGACGGCCAGCAGGTACGCGGCGGCCAGGGTATTGCTCGCCACGTAGCCGACGATCACGCCGAGGGCCACTCCCGCCAGGGGTCTGGCGAGCCGTGACCGATGGTCGGCGAGTGGCCCGAGAACCGTGCCGAGCACCATTCCCGCTCCGAGGATGACAAAGGGAACGTAGTCGTCGGCGGGGGCCAGTGGCGCCGTCTGGAGACTCCTGAAGTTCTGACAGGCGGAGGCGACCGCTATGCCCACGGCGGCACCAGCGGCCAGGCCGAGTCCGGACGCCGCGAGACGGAAACGGAAGATGGCATGCAGCCCGAAGCAGAGCCCGAACACGGCACCAGCCGCCATTCCGATTACTGGCCCCGGGCCCCGCACGACGACCTGGAACGCGGATCCAACCGGACTCGCCGGTTCGGTGAAGGAGGCATCCGAGCCGAACATGTACGTCGACCGCATGGCGGCGAAGACGACGCCTCCGAGAAAGGCGCCGGCGGCCAGGCCCGAGAACGGCGCCACGAACGACGGGAAACGGCCGGCGAGCGCACCGATCAGTAGGCCGGTCGCGGCCGCCGCCACAATCCAGACCGCAGGGGGGAAACCGGCGACGGTGTCACCGACGAAGCCCGAATCACGGTAATCGCCGGCAGTGTCGAAAGTCGCGTAGCTGACCCGGTAGGCGGCAGACCCGAGGCTGCCGGCGAGCACACCGAGCGCGAGTCCGAGCGAGGCCGTCTTCCACCGGGGTCGACCGTGGGCGACGAGGCCGAGCAACAGTCCGAGCGCGGAACCGGCGGCGGTGTACAGCGGTCCGTACCCGCCGATCACGGCTGTCGACGTCGCCCCGTCGGTGAACCACCGCAGCCCGTAGTCGGAGTCGAAGGTGGCGTCGCCGGGCCGGCAGGCGAACTCGGCGAGATGGCCGGCCAGTCCTCCGAGCACGACACCCAGCAACGGCGACGCGAGCCGCGAGCCACGTTCGACGGCCGTGGCGACAGCCGCCCCCACGCCGGCCCCCAGCAGCATCCAGGACGCCGGGCTGTACCCGAAGTCGAGGTCGAGGCCGTCGTCGTAGAGGAAGTCGCTGCCGTTCAGGGCAGACCCGACCGGGTAGGCGGAGTGGGCCACGTAGCCGGCCAGCGCGCCGAGCACCGCTCCCAGCAAGGGCCTGGACAGCCGCGGGTGTCGCACCGTGAGCACGCCGAGGACCAGGCCGAGAACCGCGCCCGCCCCGGCCACCGCATGGACCGGGGCGACGGGAAGAACGCTGGCCAGCGCGCTGGCGAGGTAGAAGCCCGTGACGACGCCGACGATCGCCCGCCGGGCCGGCGTCCGGGGCGGGGCGGCCGGACTCGCGAGCAGTACGGCGGCCGGACTCGCGGGCGGTACGGCGCCCGGGCTCGCGGTCATCGGGCACCTTCCGGCGCCGAGGTGAATCCGCCCAGCCCGCGGCGTTGCCCGGCGGCGCGACCACGGCGCTCGGCGAGCAGCACCCGGGCACCGGCCATCCCCTCCGGGGTGAACCGGTAGAGCCGCCGACGCGGCCCGGGGCGATCGGTGTCCTCCCAGCTCGAGGCGATCCAGTCGACGCGCTCGAGCCGGGCCAGGATCGGGAACACGCTGCCGGTCGCCAGGCCGGCCTGCCTGGCGATCGCCAGGCCGTACGGCTCGACCTCGCCGTCGAGAAGTGCCTCGAGAACGTCGAGCGTCGCGGGGGTCACCCGGAACAGTCCAGCCACGACGCTAAATCTAGATATGTAGAGATAGAACGGTCAAGATCTGCCTTGGTGAGCCGGACGCCGCGGTCCCCCAGGGCCGGAACGTCGCCCCGCGCGGTCCCCCTCGGTCAGGGGAAGGTCGAGGTCTGCCCGGTCCCGCCGTCAAGGGCCTATCGGTTGCCCCACAAGGACACTGGGGCCGGACCACCCTCCCTCCAGCGGCGTAGCGTCGGCGTCATGGCACCGGTACCCACTGCACCTGTCGTAGCGGTCGGCCTCGTGGGCGGCTACTCCGTCGCTCGCCTCAGCGGCCGCCGGCAACTGGGCGGCGTCGTGCTCGTGGCCATGGGCGCGGCCTGCGGGCGCTCCTGGCTGCGTTCCCGCGGCCCCGCCGTGACCGGCGTGCTGCTCGGCACCTACACGGCGGCGTTCGGCGCGGCCCACCCGCTCGCGAAGAAGCTCGGCGCCTGGCCCTCCGTCCTCACCGTCACGGCCGCCGCCGCGGCCACGTCCTACCTGCTGGCGGACCGTCCCACCAACCGTTCGAGCTGATCCCCCGCCCGGCCGCGGCAACCGACGGTGCCGCGGTCGGGCGTCCACGGGTCCGGATCAGGCTGCCCCGGTGAGCACCAGGCGCACGACCATGTCGGCGTCGTCCACCGTCGGCGGTGCCTGCCTGCTGAGGACGCGGTAGAGCAGGGAGCCGATCAGCACGCCGGCGATCGCCGGGACCGGCACCTCCGACCCGAGCTGACCCGCCGCGCGGGCGCTTTCCAGGCGGTCGCGCAGGAGCTGCTCGTGGGGTCCGGTGAAGCGCTCGTAGAGGACATCGGCGACGGCGCGGTCCTCGGCCGTGGCCGCGGTGAGGGCGAGGATGAGGTTCCTGCCCACGCCGGAGGCCAGACGCGCGGTCCAGGCCCTCAGCCAGGCTCGCAGATCGGCCTCGATGTCTCCCGTGTCGGGCAGCGGGATGGACGGTGGCACGAGCCCGCCCTCGAGCACCGCATCGGCGACGACGGCTCCCTTCGACCCCCACCAGCGGTAGATCGTCTGCTTTCCGACGCCGGCCTGGGCGGCGACGGCGTCGATCGTCAACCGTTCGTAGCCGCGTTCGAGCAGCAGGACACGGGCCGCGTCGAGGATCGCCCGCCGCGAGCTCTCACTGCGCCGGCGCCCGCCCGTCATCCACGTGAGTCTAGGAGCGCGCCCCGGCGGGAACCTCCGGCGTATAGTCCATCATCCGAGACTGGTCGTCTCGGAATCGGACGTCGGGAGCTTGGGCATGCCGAACGAGGTACTGGTGGTCATCGGCCTTGGCGGCATGGGTGTCGCCGTGACCCGCCGGGTCGGCACGGGCAAGACGGTCCTGCTGGCCGACTACGACGAGACGGCGCTGAACGCCGCCACCGAGAACCTCCGCGACGAGGGCCAGCAGGTGACGGCCCAGGTCGTGGACGTGTCGTCCCGGGAGTCCGTGTACGCGCTCGCGCGGGCCGCCGCGGCCCTCGGCCCGGTGCGGCACGTCGTCCACACCGCGGGCCTGTCCCCCACCCAGGCGCCGGTCGACGCGATCCTGAAGGTCGACCTGCTCGGCACCGCGCTGGTGCTCGACGCGTTCGCCGAGGTCGTCGCCGTGGGCGGCGCCGGCGTGGTCATCTCGAGCATGTCCGGCTACTTCGTTCCCCCGCCGGCCCGCGAGATCGAGGCTCAGCTGGCCAACGCCCCCACCGAGGAACTGCTGAACCTGCCGTTCACGGCGGTGGACGCGTTCCCGAGCGCGGGCTACGCCTACTCCTTCGCCAAGCGGGCCAACCAGCTGCGGGTGCGTTCGGCCAGCGACGCGTGGGGCGTCCGAGGCGCCCGGGTCAACTCGATCAGTCCTGGGGTCATCTCGACGAAGATGGGACAGCAGGAACTCGCGAGCGAGTCCGGGGCTGGTATGCGTGCCATGGTGGCGGCCTCCGGCACCGGCCGGCTCGGCTCGGCGGACGACATCGCCGCCGCCGTCGACTTCCTCCTGTCGGACAACGCCTCGTTCATCACCGGAACCGACCTCCTGGTCGACGGAGGCGCGGTCGCCGCCGTCTCGACCGGCCGGGTCGACCTGTTCGCCGGGAGGAAGTGAAGAGTCACCTCTCCCGGCCACCGGACTCGGCCCGAACGCCACGCTCGTCCCCGGCGGCCCGCGGAAGGGGACGGCGGAAGGCCTTCGTCCCGCGCTCGCAGGATGAGCGCGGCGGCGAGGTTACCCCGCCCGCCGACGATCCACCGACGACGATGCGCTCCGGTCGGTATTCCTCCAGCGGCGCGCGGTAGGCGGCAAGGCAGTCGCGGCCGGGACCGCGCGCTGGGCGTTCCGGTTGCCCACGCCGGCGCTGACCGGGGCCTCCACCTTCACCGTAGATGGGGGGACCGTTCTCGCCTGAACGGCGGGGCGATGCCCATGCCGCGGCGCGGTGGAACCCGGAAATCAACTCTGCGGTGACGACGGCACCGCGGTCCGCGCGCCTGAGGGGGAATTCTCCCCTTCCAAGGCCGCGGCGATACGGCGGCGGGAGCGTATGCCCAGTTTGCGGAAGACCTTTCCCAGATGATATTCGACCGTGTGCACGCTGAGGTACAGCCGGGCCGCGATCTCGTCGTTCGTCGCGCCCTGCGCCGCGAGCCGCGCTATCTGGTCCTCCCGCGGGGTGAGGGTGACCGTGGGCGCATGAGCGCCGGGAGGTCGCGCGACGCCCATCGCGGCCGGCTCCGTCTGGGCCCGATGCGCGAAGACGTCCGCCCCCAGGTCGGCGAACGTGGTGAAGGCCTGGGTGAGCTGGGCCCGTGCCTCGTTCCGTCGTCGCCTCCGGCGCAGCCACTCACCGTAGAGCAGGTGGGCGCGTGCCGCGTCTCCCACGGCCCTGGTGCCCGACAGCAGGTCGATCGCGTTCCTGTAATGCGGTTCGGCCTCGGGGTCCGCGGCGAGCAGGGCTTCTGACCGGGCCAGCAGCCCCAGGGCCCAGGGCGTCGCGCTGGCGGTGGCGCGGCGACGCAGCTCCTCCAGCGCCGCGGTGGCCTCGGCCAGCCGGCCGAGGCGCCGTCCGGCCTCGATGAGCGCGGGAAGTGCCTCGTTGTCGAAGCCGGGCACCGCCTCGGCCTGCAGGCGGCGGGCGGCGGAGAACGCGTCGGCGTAGTCGCCGCGGCCCAGGTGAAGAACGATCAGGAGCATGCTGGCGTAGCGGCCGATGTCACCGGCCTCCAGCTCGGCCGCCGCGGCGAACAGACTGTCCGCGGCCAGCCGCGCTTCCTCGTCGCGGCCCTGCCAGCCGAGGATGTTCGGGTTGGACAGCGTCAACAGCTGCGTCGGGCTCCAGCCGAGCGCCTGCGCTATCTGGCGGCCGTCGGTGCTGCATCGTTCCGACGCCGGGACGTCGCCCCAGGCAGCCTCCTGCAGGGACTTGCCGAGAAGCGTGAGGACGAGCGGTCGGAGGGCTCCGGTACGCCGCGCGGTCACCTCACACCGGGTCAGCCACTCGTCGCGGCCTCGGTCATCCCAGAGAATGCTCGCCGCGAAGACCCCGTTGAGCAGCCACGGCGGGACTCCGCCATCCAGCGCCTCCCCGCCGCGCATGCCTTCCAGGGCACGGCGCAGAAGTGGGGCGGCGGTCGCGTGATCCCGGCTGAGGAAGGTCGCCAGGCCCTCCAGGAGGAGGTCGCCGGCGGTGCTGGCGCCCGGGCCGGCGGCGGGTCCCGTGCCAGTGAACCCGCCGAGATCCAGGATCTCGCGGCCTATCTCCCGCGGCGTCGGACCGGTCAGGTACCGCCCGGTCTGAAAGACCCACAGCACGACTTCCAGGAGGATCTCGCGGGTGAGATCGAGGTCCAGCGGCGCGGACCTGCGCGCGGCGGACAGGAGCGTCACCGCGATCCCGGCCCGGGAGCGACCTGACGAGGCCAGCGCGCGTGCCTGGAGCCGCTGTGCGCGAACCTGTACGAGCGGCTCCTGGAAGAGGGGGGCGCCCTCGTCGAGAAGCGCTTCGGCTCGCAGCGGCGCGCCTCCGGTCTCCGCGGCCTGCGCGGCGTCGAGGTAGCGGACGGCCCGGACCGGTGCCTGGGGTGTGAGTTCCGCGGCGCGGGTGAGGAAGGCGGACTCCGCCAGCAGGCCGCCGCGGCGCTTCGCCAGACGCGCGCACCGTTCCAGCTCGGCGGCGAGTTCTTCGTCAGGACCGCCCGCCGCGGCCGCGCGGTGCCAGACCCGGACGTCGGGCTGCGTGACGGGGTCGGTGACACGCGCCAGGAGCTCGTGGGCGTGCCTGCGCTCGCCGGCTTCGGCGCTCCCGTAGGCCGCCGAGCGGATGAGGGGGTGGCGGAAGTGGAGGTCGGGAGCTGTCTTCACGAGCCGGGCGTCCGTGGCGGGTGTGGCGGCGGCAGCGGCGATCCCGTCCGGGGCGGCTGCGCGCCACACCACTGTGCGGTCGACGACCGGATGTGCGGCCACGAGGAGGAGGAACGCGCGGGTGGCGTCCGGAAGGGCACGGATCTGGCTGCGGAAATGCAGTTCCAGCCGCTCTCCGAGTGGCAGCGGTTCGTCGAGCAGGAGCCCCGGGGCTACGCGGCCGGCCGCGAGTTCCCGGGCCACTTCGACCAGGGCGAGCGGGTTGCCGCCAGCCTGACGTGCGAGATGGTCCGCGATCTGTCGGTCCACCCGGCCTCCGGACCTCGTGACGAGAAGATCCGCGGCGCTGCCCGGCGCCAGGTTCGGCACCGTCAGCTCGGCGATGCCCTCGAACCGGGGGTCCCGGGGAGGCTCTCGTACGCCGAAGATCATCCCGATCCGGTCGGCGTGGAGCCTCCTGGCGACGAAAGTGAGCACCTCGCGGGACTCCTGGTCGAGCCACTGAGCGTCGTCGACGAGGCACAGCAGCGGCCGGCGCCGCGCGACCTCCGCGAGCAGGGTGAGAACCGCCAGGCCAAGCAGGAAGGGGTTCGCGGGCGGCCCGTCGGTGATCCCGAGGGCTGACTCGAGGATCGCCCGGCGCGCGGGTGCCAGCCGCTTCGCCCGTCCGAGATAGGGCACGAGCACGCGGTGCAGTCCGGCATAGGCGAGCCGACCCTCGGACTCGACTCCCGACAGCCGGGCGATCTCGCTTCCCGGGCTCATCGAAGCCGCGTAGTCGAGTAGCGCGGTCTTGCCCACCCCCGGCTCGCCGCGGACAACCAGCGCGCCGCTCATCCCCCGGCGCAGCGCGGCGCCGATGCCGTCGATCACCGACATCTCAGCCGCCCGCCCGAGCAGGCGAGCAGTCCTCTGCACCAGGCCTCCACCGTCCTGTCGGGTATGCCCGACCATTGGAGCACTGCCACGGAAGGCTGTGACACTAGGGGAAATCCAGGATTCGGCCCTCGCCGGGGAGCCCTAGCGTTCGGTCCATGCCGCCTGCGTCACCCGCATCGACCCGCGCCGTCCAGACACCTCCGGGCGTTCGATCCTCGCCGACAGGTACGCCTGCCCGTCGGTTTACGGCGACCTGCCCGCCGGGGTGGGCCACCCGCCGTGCTCCGGCGGCCTGGTGGCCTCCGGCCCGGCCGCGGGTGGCGCCGGCAGTGCCTGATGGACGAGGGCCTGATCGACGAGGGCCTGGGCGACCGAGCGGGCGTAGTCGTAGGAGGCGAGTTCACCGGTTGAGGTACCCAGGGCGGTGGCGCCCTCGAACAGGACGAACAGTTGACGGCCCAGGGTCTCGGGGTCGCGGGCACCGGCCTGCGCGGCGGTGTCCACGAGTTGGCGCAGGAAGCCTTCCTTGTGGGCGTGTATCACGGCTGCACCCGGATGGCGCGGGTTGGTGATCTCGACGGCGGCGTTGTGGATCGGGCAGCCCCGCACGGCTACCGACGACGTGGGACGCCCGAAGAGCGCGAGCAGGCGTTCCCGCGGTGTCAGACCGGCCCGCCGCAGGTGGCGCTCGTTGGTCGGGGCGTGCTGGCTCATCCAGGTCAGGTAGGCGGCCACCAACCCGTCCTTGCTGCCGAACAGCTGGTACAGCGTCCGTTTGGAGACACCGGCCGCCTCGGCGAGCTGCTCCACACCGGTCGCGTGGATGCCCTGCCCGTAGAACAGCGCACGAGCCGCGACAAGGATGCGCTCGCGCGGGCCGAGCCGCTCGGCCGCCTCACGCGACTCCGTTGCTCGTTCCACCACCACACGCCCCAGGGTAACGGTCGGTGTCCACGGCGGACAGCCCCTACCCGCCAGACTCCAGGCACCATGTCGGTCATCACATAAAAATTGGGTACCGATCGGTATCTAATGCCGTTAGCTTAATTGGTACCGATCGGTACCAAGACCGGAGGGGCGGTTGTGTCGAAGAATCTCTCACATGTGACGGCGCCTACTCAGTACATTGCGAACGGCGGCGTCCGTTTCGCTTATCGGCGATTTGGCAGTGGCACCGGAACACCCCTTTTGTTCCTCCAGCATTTTCGCGGCGGCCTGGACCACTGGGACCCGGCGGTGACCGACGGACTCGCCGCGGGCCGGGAGGTGATCCTCTTCAACAACGCGGGAGTCGCCAGCTCGACCGGCGAGACACCGGACACCTTCGGCGCGATGGCGGACCACGCCGCGGAGTTCCTGCACGCGCTGGGTCCGGCGCAGGTGGATGTGCTGGGGCTGTCGATGGGCGGGGCCGTGGCGCAGGAACTCGCACTACGCCACCCCGAGCTGGTCCGGCGCCTGATCATCGCCGGATTCAAGCCGCGCGCGGGTGAGGACGAGGGAACCGCGCCCGACATGCTCGAGGTCGCGACCCGGCACGAGGTGCCGACCCTGGAGGACTTCCTCTACCTGTTCTTCGAGCCGTCCGAGACCAGCCAGGCCGCCGGCCGGTCGTTCTGGGAGCGGCGCCATCAGCGCGCCGTCGACGTCGACCCGCCCACCACGAAGCAGACCATGCTGGCCCAGCTCTCCGCCGCCGGAGAATGGGCGCAGCCGCATGGCGAGCGCTATTCGAAACTAGTGCCGCATCAGGCAACGTTCGCCTTGGCGACGATGGTGCGGAGTTTCTTGTCCGTGGCGTGGCGGTTCCGCCAGCCGAGGTAGCGGCGGATCATCGATGCCTGGGCCCGGTGGTTGCGGTGGTCGGTGCCGTCGAGCGCGAAGTAGCGCAGGGCGGTGAACTGGGCCTCGATCCGGTTCAGCCATGAACTGTTGGTCGGGGTGTAGGCGATCTCGACGTTGTTCGCCGCCGCCCACACCCCGACCCGCCCATCGACCCGGGTCGACAGGTGCGGTGCGTAGTTGTCG